>JAIPEX010000092.1 GCA_021736945.1 Halanaerobiales bacterium
TCAAGATAATGGTTGGGTAAGTCTTACTGATGTTCGTCAAAAGATAATGTCCTGAAATGGATAATATTTGGAGGAGCCGTATACGTTGGCCCGTACGTACGGTTCTGTGAGAGGGGAGTGGAAATCTCCCCTACTCGATATTTAGCAGGAAAATATAATTCTATAGGCAATTTATAATTAGTTATTAAAGATTATATGTATAATAAAAGAGATACAACTTTAGTCGTTTTATATAAAAAAATAAATATATACATTGGAGGGGACATATGAAAATTTTAGGTATTTTAAAATATATAGTGTTATTTGTTGGTGGTTTACTGTTAGTATTTATTGTGTTTTCTACAATTAATCATACATATCAACTAAAAAGTGAAGCTAAAAAATATTCTCCACCAGGAAACTTAGTGCAAGTAAATAATAAGGGGATTCATGTATATAGTGAGGGGCAAGGGGAAATTACATTTGTCTTTATGGCAGGACATGGAACAAGTTGTCCAACATTAGATTTTAAACCTTTGTGGAAGAAAATGACAGATGAATATAAAATTGTAGTAGTAGAAAAAGCAGGTTATGGTTGGAGTGAAACATCATCAAGTCCAAGAGATATAGATACAATGTTAGAGGAGACAAAAAAAGCTTTAGAACTCTCTGGGGAAAATGGACCATATGTGCTTATTCCGCATTCAATGTCAGGTTTAGAAGCAATATATTGGGCTCAAAAATATCCGGATGAGGTAAAAGCTATTATTGGTCTTGACCCAGGTGTTCCTGATATTTATGAACAATCTTTTGATCTATTATCTCAAAAAATTAAATTAAATGTTATGCATTATATATTAAGAATAGGTTTATCAAGATTTATGGGGAGGGAAGAAGTAGAAAAAAATCTTCCTTTAATTAATTCTAAAGAGTTAACAAGAGAAGACAAAGAAAAAATGATAGCAATTTTTCATAAAAGTTCTATAACAAAAAATATGTTGAATGAGGTTGATTATATTAAAGAAAATGCCGAAAAAATAAGTGCTAATGGTGTTCCTGTAAATATACCAATGTATTTTTTTATATCTGATGGCAGTGATGTAACAATACCTAATTGGAAAGAACAATTATCTGAATACGTTACAAGGATTAATATTGGTCAGTTTAAATATCTTGATAGTTCTCATTATGTACATCATGAGAAAGCTGAAATTATAGCTAATGAAACAAAGGCTTTTTTAAAAGAAATAAGTATGAACTAAATTAATAAAACATGCTATTATCTGTAATTCTATAAAAAATAAGTCAAAATATTTTTACTTAAGATAATGAAAAAAGAGCTAATTTAAATTAGTTATAAGATCAGTTAGGAATCTTTATATGAAGTTTTAGTTTATACTTTTAATGTCACATTAAGTAAATTGCAATTTCCTTCTCAAACACAATAACTGATAAGATCTAATTAAATTCTAGAGTAAATTTTATTATACATTTAGATAATATATAATGGAATTGGTATCTATTTAAAAAGATAAGTGGAAAGTATTCATCTCTGTAAAACAGGAATACTGTTGTTTTGTGCTGCTTATATTAAAAAACAGGTTGAATTGAACTATAATATAAAACAAAGGAGTATTTTAATGTTAAAAGATAACAACACCAGATTATTTTTATTAATGACATTTGCATTGATGTATATTTCTAGTTTGCTTACTATAATTTTACTAAGAACCAATATTTTTCTTTTTACCAATCCAATAATTCAGATTTTACAGTTTATTGCTGGAGGCTCTCCTACTATAGTAGCATTTTACATAATATATTATCAATATAACAAAGAAAGAAGAAAGAACTTTTTATCTAGATTGTTAAAATTTAATATATCCCCAATTTGGTGGTTATATGCTATTGCATTACCATTTTTAATAATGATATTTTTACAATTTCTTACCTATCAAAATTTAAATCATATTTCTTTTGAATTAAGTTCGTGGTTAAAACTCCCTTTAATACTTTTAATTAGTGTATTTGCAGGAGGTTTAGAAGAAATTGGATGGAGGGGAGTACTTTTTGATGAGATGAAAGATAAATATTCAATTACAATATTAACATTAATAATAGGTATTTTATGGTCTTTATGGCACCTGCCATTGTTTTTTATAGAAGAACTTGCTTTTAGTGATAAAAATATTTTGTTGTATTTTTTATCGACTATAATGTTTTCTGGGTTTTTAAGTTTGTTGATAATGAAAACCAAAAGTATCGCTTTAGCAGTGTTAATGCATGCTTCTATTAATACAGCTGGAAATTATGGTGATATATTACCTGTAAACCATGGGGTTAGAATTTATCTAGGTTTAGTCATTTTAATTTTTACAAGTTTATATATGATTTATAAAATAGAAACTGAAGATGAAGCTAATATTATATAACTAGTTGTAGATTCAAATAAAAAATGTAGTTTAAAAAATTCTTATTAATATCTATTTTAAAATTATTATTTAGTTCTGTATGCTTTTCTAAAAAGACAAAAAATCATAATTGGAATTTTTGTTGTATAAGAAAATTATGAAAATATTATGACTGTCTTTAAATAATAACACCGGGCGGGAATGCCCGGTATCGTTATTTAAGAACTAATCTAAGGTAAAGGTGGGAACTGTTATTTTATCTTTGGCCGCTTTTATTAATTCTTTAGTACGGGCAACATTATCTTCCTCAAATTGGCTTAAATTACCATCATTTTCTAATGCCTCATATATTTTATCAAATGTCAAATAGTCAATGCCCAGATCTTTTTCGTCACGGTCAGTTTCACTGCCGATAAGTCCACCACTGGGTTCACGATTTATAATTTCTTTAGGTACCCCAATTTGTTCAGCTAATTCCCATACCATGGTTTTGGTTAAACCCCCTAATGGTCTCATGTCTGTAGCTTCATCTCCGTGAAGGGTATAATAACCTGATAAAATTTCGCTCTTATTGCTTGTACCCATTACGACATAGTTTAATTTTTCTGCAATATAATAAAGTGTTAACATTCTTAATCGAGTTTGTATGTTTTGTTCAGCAGGGTTATTGGAAGGAATTTTAGATTGAGGACAGTATTTTCTTTTAGTGTTGTCAATATCAATCTTCTTAAACGTTTTTTTAATTTTATTATTAATATCTTCTAGATTAACTGTTTTTGTTTCAATATCAAATTTATGAGCCAACTTGTTAGCATATTCAATATCCTTGGAAACTGTACCACTTGCCGGGAGTAAAACACCTAGCAGATTATCTCCAAAAGTTTTTTTACATAATACTGCTACCACTGAAGAATCAACTCCACCACTAAGTCCTACTACAACACCTTCCGCCCCTCTTTTTTCTACTTGTTTTTTCATCCATCCTTGTATTTGTTTGTTTAAATTTTTATCAACCATTATTTTATTAATCCTCCTTGAAGTTTATTAATAAAATACTAAATTGATTAGACTATCAAGAGTATAAAAAAGCCAGTAAGGTTTGTCAAGTTATACAAATAGTAAAATGAATAAATAAGGTGATATGTTCCATTTTGCCCGATCTTATATTATTAAGAAAGTTGAGTTTGTGTAGGGACAAATGTCATAAATGTATTTTTAAAATTAATAAAAAATCACATAAAAATTTCATATTTATCACATATTTTATTGTTATTATATACCTATAAAGTGATGGTGGAAGATAAAAAAACGCCAAGTATTCCACCCGTAGATATTTAGAGAGCACCAATCGCCAATGAGAGAGCAAATGCCAAAATACTATTATTTCCTCCTATTTAGCCCCGAGCAATCGGGGTTTTTTTAATGTTTAAAAAATATAATATTGGTTTGTAAAAATGAAAAGCTGTAATAAAACAAAAAATTATCTTACAGCTTGATGATATTTTATTCTTTTTTTATTGTTTCACCATTTATTTTAATTTTAATCTCAATTAAGATAGTATTTTCTATTAATAAGTACATATACTTTGTAAGCTATATAAATAGAGCTGTATAGTTTTAGCAAGTTTGGTGTTTTTATACATCAGTATTTATGTTATACTTAAATGCGTATGCTATTTGGTTCTAATTCTTTTTATTCAAATGCAAATCCATTTACTTTTTGATAATTAGTTATGAAAAAAAGATGCATTTTTTAAAACTTTAATTAATTTAATATAATTGGAGGGTTTAAAATTTAAATAAATATAGTAAAAATTTTAGAAACTAGTTTAGATATTAATTCATTAGGAGGGTATAAAATATGAATGAGGATTTTGATATGTCTGAGCAAGGAAATATAGAAACAATCAAAAACTTTGTTCGGGATTACTTTAGTAAAACTGCAATCTGGATTATAATTTTAGTACTTTTTGCTTTATGGGCAGGTCAGGGAATTTATTCAATTGATGCACCAGAAGTAGGTTTGGTAAAAAGATTTGGTAAACATGTTAAAACGGTTGGACCAGGGCTACATTATCATTTACCTTCACCTATAGAAAGTGTGATACCGGTCGATGTTAAATCTATTAGAAAAATTGAAGTAGGGTATACTACGGTTTCTCCACCTCCCAATCCTCGATATAGAAGTAACAAAGAGGAAGCTCTTATGTTAACTGGAGATAATAATATAGTTCATATTGAATTTGCTATTCAGTTTAAAATACAAAACCCTGAAAATTTTGCTTTTAATGTTATTAATGGAGAAGAACTACTAAAAGAAATGGCTGAAGCAATTATGAGGGAAGAAATAGCTAAAAAAGAATTTACCAGTATAATTACAACAGGAAGAGGAGAACTGGCGCAAAATGTTTATGAGGATTTACAGAAACTAGTTAAAACTTATGATACTGGTATGATGGTGGAAAATGTAAAACTACAAGATGCCAATCCTGCAGAACCAGTTGTTGCTGCCTTTGATGATGTTAATAGTGCTAAAGAAGATAGAGAAACCTATATTAACAAAGCTGAGGCTTATTCAAATGAGGTTATACCACAGGCACAGGGTAAAGCATCTCAAATAACTAATAAAGCTGAAGCTTATAAACAAGAAAAAATTGCTAGTGCTCAAGGTGATGTGGCTAAGTTTAAAAATGTGCTTTCAGAATATCAAACTGGAAGTAAAGAAATAACTAGGACACGTTTATATATAGAAGCTATGGAAGAAATACTTCCTAATACTGAGAAGATAATTTTACCTAAAGATTCTTCGGGTAGTTCGGTATTAAAATTATTGGACCTTAATAAATTATCGAAACAGACCGAAAGTTCAACAAGTACCGGAGGTGAAAAATAATGAAAAAACTACTAACAATAATTATTTTATTAGTAATAGCAGTAGTTGGTTTTAATTTATTTTTCTTTACTGTAGATGAAACCGAAAGTGCTGTTGTCAAACAATTTGGTGATGTAGTAAAAGTTGCCAAAAGTCCAGGGCTTCATACTAAGATACCTTTTGTACAGGATATAACTTATCTTGAAGATAGAATTTTGTCTTATGATATTGAACCCAGGAAATTAATTACATCTGATCAGAAACATCTTTTAGTTAACAATTATGCGCTTTGGAAAATTGAGGACTCAGAAAAATTTGTTCAGACCATGAATGGGCGAAGAAGTATTGCTCAAACTCGTATTGACGATATCGTTTATTCAAATTTAAGAAACAAATTAGCTTCAGAAACTTTTAATGATATTGTATCGGGAAAAAGAACTGAATATCTTAATTTAGTGACCGAAGAGAGTAGAAAACAGTTAAAGGACTTTGGGATTAAACTTATTGATGTAAAAATTAAAAGAGCTGATCTACCTGAAGCTAATGAAGAAGCGGTATATGAGAGAATGTCTTCTTCTAGAAAACAGAAGGCTAGAGAAATCAGAGCAGAAGGTAATCGGGAAAGTGATAAAATTAAAGCTGAAGCGGATAAAAGAGCTAAAATTATTGTAGCAGAAGCAGAAAGAAAAGCTCAAGTTTTACGTGGAGAAGGAGATGCAAAGGCTTTACAAATTTATAGTGACACGTATACTAAAGACAAAGAATTTTATCAATTCTGGAGAAGCCTTAACTCTTATAAGGAATCTCTGGCTTCTAAAAGTACTATTATCCTTAATGATGAGATGAAATATCTAGAATATTTTAACCCGAAAAAAGGAGAATATGAGGTGGAAAGTAAGTGATAAACTGTAATATTTTTTAAAACTAGATATAACTAAAATTATTAATATGTTTCATTAAAAGATAATAGATTTAATATTTCAAATTAATATTAGAATATAATGGCCACCTGAAAAGGTGGCTCTTATAACTCTAGGAGATAGTTTTTTGATAAAAGCAAATCAAGATGTTAGAATAAAAATCGGATATAACACAATAGGAGGTTGTTTAAGATGGGTACAAATAAATTTTCAGTTAATTCAGAGCTAAAATCGGGAACAAAAATCAAAGTACATAATAATAGGGGCCATGAAATTACTATTGATGAACCTGAGAAAGCTGGAGGTACAGATAAGGGCATGAATCCAGTTGAGATCACCTTGGCAAGCTTAGCGGGTTGCCTTTCTATTACAGCAAAATCTTTAGCTGATAAAATGAAGATACAAATTGACAAACTTTCAATATCAATAGAGGGAGAAATTGATGAAGAGGCTATGTCTTCAGCTGATAAATTTTCTGGATTTAAAGAAATCCGATATAATATAAACTTTGAGTCTGATTCTCCTAAGAAAAAAATAGAAAAACTTTATCAAAGTATTGAAAAGTATTGTCCAGTTTCTGATACTATAAAAAAATCAGTTCCAGTAAAAGGAGATTATCAGTTAAATTAAATTACTACTGATCAAAAAGCAGAATTAATTTGTTGATTAGAAGATGTTGCCATTATTAAAGAGAGATTTATATGTAAATATAATAGAAACTGCATGCTGAAAAGAAACCAATCTATTTCCAGCATGCAGTCTTTTTATTTTAAATCTAATATATTTATCCTAAACCAGTATAGAGTGTTGTATTTGCAACTGTCATCATTGTCATTAACATTGTATTTACAAATACTCCTGTGTATACATTCCCGGTCATTTTATAGAAAATTTTATTGAAAAATGTAGCAACAATTAAAGTTGGGATTAAGGCAAAGAGCAGAATACTACTTAAAGCTTGAGCAGGCCATATAGCGGTGCCTGTCATAAATAACACACCATAATGTAATACCATATAAATTACAAGACCGCCAACTATTAAGGAACAACCAAGTAGATAACCTTTCCATCCTTTTGTTCTTTCCGTATTAGCATTTACAGTAATTCCTGTGACGTAGAAATAGAGGAAGAAAAATGGCATATATCTTAAAGCAGACATCAAATGTCTGGTTTCAAAGGTTTTAACAGCCCAGGTCCAAAATCTGAAATCTGTTTTAAATACTGCATCAATTATAAATAACAAGATATAACCAATAACTACAGATAATGCGGCTGTTATTAGGGCAGATAAAATCGATTTCCAATTAACCACAAAGCCGTATTGTTTTAATGATATATTACCAGAGCTTTTAAATAAATAGTGAGTAAAGATTGTAAGTATAGTAAGAACAGCAGTTACTGTAACTGCCCAGTAGATTATTTGATTTGTGGTCGGTTCATTGAAAAAGTTTCCGAGTTTAAAGATTTCTGAGGCATTAGTGATTAACCAATACAAGATTCCAGAAGATATGATTAAACCAATTGGACCAAGAATAACTGAACTGATCTTTTTGTTACCTTTTTTCATGTAAGCAATAACAAGTGCTATTATAGAAATTGCCAGTACTACAAGAGAGAAATATTTAAGTATTGTCATTCCGGTTCCGCTTTTGCTCATTAAAGCTGGGAATAATAAAGCTGGGAATAGAGCACTAATTATCAAAATGGTCCAGTAGATAAATTTATTACCTGTTGTTTTAGGTGCTTGAATAGTTTCGTTAATTTTTGTTTTTGTATTTGCTAAGAAAGGTAAATTTATTAAATAAGAAACTAATGGGATAAAGAGTAAGAAAAATCCAAGCATTGCTATAAACTCTGATAGTTCTTTATAAAACCAGATTTGATTATCAGGATTCAAATCTACATTAGCTTGATTGGGAGAAGTATAACTGCTAAAAGTAGTATTATAAAAATCTATTTGATTACTTGTTGTTGTAGCTGAAAAGTGGTTCCATGGATGTATTTCACTTGGGGTATAAATTACTCTTTTTCCACCGTTTTCTAAAGTATATATTTCTCCACTTTCTGGATTGGATGGGTTCCCTAAAAGATTTTGTCCTTCTTCAGTTCCAATATAATCTTTATATACAACGGTTTTTCCAGTTTCACGA
>JAIPEX010000093.1 GCA_021736945.1 Halanaerobiales bacterium
AAGATAAAAACATTTATATTTTGGCTTATAAAGATATAAGCAATAATAAAAAATTAGAAGAAGATCTAACATATTTATCTTTTCACGATCAGATGACTGGTCTTTATAATTATCGCTATTTTAAAAATGAAATTGAACGTTTTAATAAATCTAGGAAGTTACCAATTAGTATTCTAATTATTGATATAGATCGTTTAAAGTCTATTAATGATAGTAAAGGACATATTAAAGGGAATGAAATAATTAAAAATACAGCAGATATCTTACAAAGAGCTGTTAGAGACGAAGATATATTAGCTAGGGTAGGTGGAGATGAGTTTGGTATTATATTACCAAATACAAATAAAAAAACAGCAGAAAAAATAAGTAAAAGAATATATAATGAAATTGATAAGTATAATAAACAAGCCAATAGAAATACTGTAATTAGTATTTCTATTGGTTGGGCAACTAAAGCAAAAAAGGGTACTAGTTTATATGAAGTCTTAGAAATGGCCGACGAAAACATGTATGTATCAAAGGATGCAAGTCGTTAAAAGATAAAATATAATATAAAGGAAATTAGATATAATCCATTTATCCAAAGAAAATTTTCTATACAGGTATTAAAAGTATCTTTTTTAGTTTGTTTTCCCATGAAAAGTTGAATATTTTTTTGAACTGGAATTAGGGAAATAAATATGATTAATGAAAAAAGAGGTACAATCTTTAAAGCTATTAAAATAATAAAATCAAGAAAGATGATGTAGTATAGTGATTTAAATAAAATTAAAGATTTCTTTTTTCCAATGTAGATAGGTAGAGTATACCTATCATTTTTTTTATCATCTTCAATATCAGAGATATTATTAGCTAACATAATATTAGAAATACTTAAAATCAAGGGTATTGAAGCTAGAAAAATGTATATTAACTCAATAATATTTATTTCAAATATCAAATTATAGTTTTGATAAATTAAATTAATTATTTTTTGAGAAGTCGGAAGATGAATTTGTGTAGCTATGAAAAATATAAAAAAGCCCATAAAAAAACCAGAGAATAATTCACCAAAAGGAGTTCTTGAAATTGGAATTGGACCGAAAGAATAAGTAATTCCTACGAAAAAAGATAAACCTCCAATTAATAAAATTAATAGACTAGTTCTTAAATAGAGTATTACTCCACTTATTATAGCAGTGATTAATAAAATAATAATTGTCTTAATTACAGTTTTATTGCTTAAACCATAATTTTTTACTGGATTATGGATATCATAATTGTAACCATATTCTTTTTTAGCATTTTTATAATCATAATAATGATTTATAGCTGTGGTTGCCATATCTATAAAGATTAGAGAAATAAAAAAGAGTATAAAATTTAGTAAATCAAACGAATTAAATCGATGGACTCCATACAAAGTTCCTATCAATAAAGGTAACATACTTGCTACTTTGGTTCTTATTTCTACTAGAGAGAGAAAACTTTTTAAATTCACTATAAAAACTCCTTATAAGATATTATATGGTAAAGACAGTTTAAACAATAAATTAAGCTCCTGAAAAATCCAGGAGCTCTGTGAAAGGATGTATATATTAAATTATACATAACTAATTGAATTCCTTTATTTTATAAAAAAATTTTCACTAATATTAAAAAGGTCATCTTAGAATGGCATTTAATTAATAAAATATGAGTTTTATCAAAAGGGAGGGATTATCAATGGAAATTGGAATGGTAGGTTTAGGTAAAATGGGTGGAAATATGACAAAAAAGTTACTCGAAAATGGTCATAGAGTTGTTGTTTATGATGTAAATGAAAATAGAGTAAATAAATTTAGTAAAAAGGGTGCAGTACCCAGTAATAGTTTAAAAAATTTAGTTGAAAATATAAAGAGCAAAAAGAAAATTGTCTGGGTTATGGTACCGGCAGGCGATATAGTGGAAAATACAGTTACAGAACTCTCCAATTATTTAAGTAAAGGAGATATAATAATTGATGGAGGGAATTCAAATTATAAAGATTCCATGAAACTAGCTAAAATATTAAAAGAAGAAAATATTAACTTTTTAGATGTAGGTACTAGTGGAGGCATCTGGGGTTTAGAAGAAGGTTACTGTCTTATGGTAGGTGGACCAGAAAAAGCTTATTTAGAAGTTGAAGATATTTTTGAAGACCTAGCCCCGGAAAATGGCTATAATTACGTTGGGGAAAGTGGTGCTGGCCATTTTGTTAAGATGGTTCACAACGGCATTGAATATGCTATGATGGAAGCTTATGCGGAAGGGTTTGAAATATTAAAGTCAAAAGAAGATTTTGAGCTTAATTTGGGTGAAGTAGCTGACTTATGGAACCATGGTGGAGTAATCAGATCTTGGTTATTAGAATTAACAGCTGATAGTTTAAAAGAAAATCCAAATCTAGATGGAGTTCAGGATTATGTTGAAGATTCTGGTGAAGGTCGGTGGACAGTTATGGAATCTATTGAACAAGAGGTACCTGCTTCGATTATAGCTTTATCATTATTTAAAAGATATAGATCTCGTCAGGATGAGTCATTTAGTGCTAAAATACTCTCAGCAATGCGTAATGCTTTTGGTGGACATGAAATTAAAGAGGAGTAGTGCTATGATTAATAAAAAAGAAATTGAAGGTAAAATAATAGATAAAGAGAAATATTCTTTTGCTTCCGATAATTTTATAAAAGAACCACTAATATTTGTTATCTTTGGTGGGGGAGGCGATCTTGCGAAAAGAAAACTTCTGCCTGCTTTGTACAGACTATATTTTAATGATAGGTTAGATTGTGAATTCAAGATTATTTCAGCTGGTTTACCGGAATTGAGCCCTGAACAATATAATCATTTTATAGAAGAATCTATTGAAAATTATAACTCTGATATTTATGAAGAGAATATTTTAAAAACTTTTAAAGAAAATATTGAATTTATAGGCTTAGATTTTGAAGTTGAAAGTGATTTTAATAGTTTAAAACAAAAAATAATTAAAACTGCTGATTTAATGAATATCAGTAAACCTAATGTTATTTATTATTTGGCAGTGCCTCCTCAATTTTCTGAAACAATTATAAATAATTTGGGCAAAAATAAGATGCAAAAAATATTTAATGCAAGAATTGTTATGGAAAAACCATTTGGCTATGATTTAAAATCGGCTGTTCGACTTAATAATGAAATACAAGATGTGTTTAATGAAGAACAAATTTATAGGATTGATCATTATCTAGGCAAAGAAACAGTACAAAATATTTTGTTTTTTAGATTTGGTAACAGTATATTTGAACCTTTATGGAATAGAAGTCATATTGACCATATACAGATAACAGTTGCAGAAAGTATTGGAGTTGGGAACCGTGGAGAATTTTATGAAGAAAATGGTGTGATAAGAGATATTGTTCAAAATCATATTATGCAGTTAATAGCTTTGGTTACGATGGAACCACCTGTAATTTTTGAGGCTGAAGAAATAAGAGATGAGAAAGTTAAAGTTTTTAAATCTTTAGAGAAAATGAGTGAGGAGGAAGTGAGTAAAAATATTGTGTTTGGTCAATATGGGAGTGGTGAAATTAGCGGAGATAAAGTTGAGTCATATAGAAAAGAAGATAATGTAGATACTTATTCTACTACCCCTACTTTTATGGCAGGTAAATTTAATGTGAACAATTGGAGATGGAGTGGGGTACCAATCTATGTAAGAACAGGTAAAAGACTTCCAAATAAATTAACGGAAATATATATTGAATTTAAGCAACCTCCTTTAAAGCTATTTGAAAACAAATGTGATGAAATAAACCCCAATGGTTTATTATTTTCCCTACAACCTGTTGAAAAAACATCTTTAGAACTAAATATGAAGTTACCAGGAGTAGGTAATTTACCTTATTCAGTTGAAATGGCTTTTAATTACAATGAAGAATTTGATACTGGGTTACTACCATCTTATGAAAGACTTCTAATAGACTGCATGAAAGGTGATCTCACCTTATTTGCAAGAAGAGATGGGGTTGAAGCAATGTGGGAAAATGTAGAACCTATTTTAGAAGTAGCAGAGGAAATTCCACATAAATATTTTCCAAATTATAAAGCAGGTAGTTGGGGTCCTACTGAAAGTCATAAATTATTAAAAAAAGATGGTAGGAAATGGAGGGTAGATGGTGAATAAAAAAGAAATTATTGTAAAAAATGACCATGAACAAACTGCAACTTTTGGAGCATTCCTTATTGAAAAGATAATTAAACAAAATCAAAATCCTACTACAAATATAGCTTTTTCAGGAGGAAATACCCCACAATTAATGTTTGAAAAGTTATCTAAGTTAACTAACTTGAATTGGGCCAAAGTTAATATATTTTTAGTTGATGAGAGATATATAAGTTTAGATAATAAAAACAGCAATTTTAACATGATAAAAAAACACTTATTGAATAATATTGATATACCTTCAGAGAATATAAAAAATATAAATTACTTAAATGATATAAATGAAGCAGTAAAAGAATATAAAAATAAGCTTATTGAGCAATTTTCTTTAACACCAAAAAATCCTTATCCAGTATTTGATTTGATACATCTTGGTATTGGAGGAGATGGACATACGGCATCAATATTTGATCATCAAAAGATAAATAAGAACAAACTAATAGATATTACTACAGGAAAAAAATATAAGAGAATTACATTCACTTATAAAATTTTAAACCATGCCAAAAACATATTGTTTTTAGCCACGGGGAAGGAAAAGAAGGATATTATTAAAAAAGTATTACAAAAAGATAAAAGGTATCCTGCAGCTAATGTTGAAACTAAAGGAAATATCTATTTTTTATTAGATAAAGAATCAGCTTCCCTTATTAAAAATAATAAATATAATAACAATAGATAACTTATATAATTTTTTATTTCTTTTTTCGAGGACTAAAGTTTACTTTTAGTATGAAAAATGTACCACAATTTTCATTAATTTATTAAGGCCTTTTTAAAGGTCTTTTTTCTTTTCTTAAAGGATTATTTATAAATACCAAGAATTTATTATATATAGTTATGGTAGAGGAGGATTACAGTGTTTATAATTACAATATCTCGGCAGTCTGCTAGTCTTGGAGATGAGTTAGCAGTAAACTTAGCAAATAAATTAGGGGTTCAATTGATAACAAGAGATTATGTTATTGAAAATTGGCTGCCAGAAGTTGCTGATGACCATGATTTGCATATGTTAAAAGAAACCTCAAAGTATTATTTAAAAAATGCAAAAGAAAATCAAACCTATAAAGAATTTATTAATAAAAAGTTAAAAGAAAAAGCGGGAAAAGAGAGCCTCGTAGTTTTAGGCTTAGGATCACAAATAGTTTTTAGAGAGTATGCACATGCAATACATATTAAGGTACTTTGTTCAGATCAGAGAAGAGTAAACAGACTAAGAGAAAAATATAATATTAATAAAGAGCAAGCTTTAAGAACTCTTGACTTAAGTGATAGAAAACATAGAAGATATGTCCATCGTTTATTTGATAAAGATTGGGAAAATATTTCTTTGTACCATATGACGATTAATACTGATGGATTAAATATCCAGGAGGCTACTGATTTAATTATACATTTACTTGAAATGAAAAAAGAAAATCCTCAGCCCTTATTTGAAAAAAATGATGATTTTCAACCCAAGAAGTACAAAAGAAATGAAATAGAATTTGTACATGAAAGTGAAGAAGATTTTGCTGAAATATTAGACATGTATAATATAGAATGGGAATATGAACCAACTGAATTTCCATTAGAATGGGACCCAGAAGGAAATATAACTTTGGGATTTAGACCTGATTTTTATTTACCTAATTTTGATACATATATAGAACTAACAACCATGAAACAAAAATATGTCACCGAAAAAAATAAAAAAATAAAACTAGTACAAAAATTGTATCCCAACATAAATGTAAATATTGTGTATAAAAAAGACTATCATAAATTATTAAAAAGATTTGGAATAAAAGATTTTGAAAATAATAAGGGTGAATAAAATGAATAATGAACATATTGGTGAGATAATATATAGTGAAAAAGAAATTCAAAAAAGAATAGAGGAGATAGCTCAATTAATAAATAAAGATTATAAATTCAAAGAGCCAATATTAATAGGAATTTTCAAGGGGTCTATATACTTCTTATCTGATTTAAGTAGAGAATTAGAAATACAACATAATATTGATTTTTTATCAATAGGAAGATTTAAGTCTACCGAGGGAACAAAAGAAAAAATCAAAATAACTAAAGATTTAGATTTAAGTATTAAAAACAGAGATGTAATTGTAGTTGAAGATATAATAAGAACGGGGTTAACCCATAGTTACATAGTGAAATATTTAGAACCAAAAAGACCAAATAGTATAAATCTATGTGTCTTTTTAAATTCAAAGGTACAGAGATTAGTAGAATTACCAATAAAATATAGTGGTTTTGAAATTGACAATAAATTTGTTATAGGTTATGGCCTTGATTATGAAGAAAAATATCGTAATTTGCCTTATATAGCAAATTTTAGACAATAAAAAAAGGCTCCAACGAACCTTCTTCGATTCTTTATTCTTTTCGCAATCTTCCTTTTCTATTGAAGTCTTTTTTTCATCCAGAATCCTTTGTTTAAATCTTCCTTGGTCAGTATAGAGTATATTTATTGATATTAGTACCTAAATTAGTACTAAATATCTATAAATTTCTCCCACTAACCTCCAATTCAAATTCCAGATTTTGTTGAATATTCATACATAGACTTCAACAAAGATTGTTACTTAGAATAAATCTTCTTAGGGTTTCCTTGGAGCCTACTTTTATTATAGTCCAAAGCTATAGATTAGTCAAAGTTGTTATTTAATGATTAATTCAATTTATATTCAAAATGCTTCTAATAACTCCATAATGGATTGAATAACGCATTATTTCTTATAAATAAAAATATAATTTATAAATATACATTGTATATTTATCGTCATAAATGATATTATTTAGGTGATAAGTAACTTTTCAATTATTTTAAATGAAGGGAGATTAGAATGTTAAAAAAGTTTAAAAAATTTGCATTAAGAGGAAATGTTGTTGAAATGGCAGTTGGGATCATTATAGGTATTTCTTTTAATAATATTATAAATTCATTTGTAAAGGATATTTTAATGCCTCCTGTAAGTTTATTGATAGGTAATATTAATTTTTCTAATTTGTATATTAATCTTAGCCAACAAAAATTTGAATCTTTAGCTGCTGCAGAACAAGCTGGGGTTCCAATTATTAAATATGGAATATTTATTGGTACTGTTGTAGATTTTTTAATAGTAGCTTTTGCCCTTTATATTGTTATTTCATATTATAATAAATTAAAAGAAATTAACAAAGAAGAAGAAATAAAAGCAGCTCCAAGTACCAAAAAATGTCCTTACTGTTATTCAGAAATAAATATTAAAGCCATAAGATGTCCAGCATGTACAACCAAATTAAAAGATTAGTACATTTATTTAATTATATTTATAAGACGTTCAATGTCAAGTAAAAAAATGGAAATGAGGAGATATTGGTTCTAAATAAGCACACAGATATCCTAAAGGAGTAAATATTAAATTTTTAAAGTCTAAAAGCCTCAA
Source organism: Halanaerobiales bacterium (assembly GCA_021736945.1). Classification (GTDB taxonomy): domain Bacteria; phylum Bacillota; class Halanaerobiia; order Halanaerobiales; family M55B127; genus M55B127. Next base: position 7,633 of record JAIPEX010000093.1, read on the forward strand.
ATGAGTGATTTAAATAAACAGTTAAACGGCTGTATTTAATATTTCATAGTTAGGTATTTCAGGTAGTTTATAAACGGATCTATCCCTCATCATAGCAAAAATAATATCAACTAATCTTCTTTGCAAGCAAGTAAGAGCTGCTTTTTTAGATTTGCCTTCTTTAAGCTTTTTTTGATAATAGTTATAAGCGACCCGGTTTTTGATTCGACCGTTTTTGTAGCTGCCAATTTGCTGTAAAGCCAGGATATAAAAAGCATGATTCAGGTCTCGACAGCCATATTTTTTGGAAGTTGAATTTTTAGATTTACCCGAACTATATTCTACCGGTGCTAATCCTGCATAACGAGCTAATTGGTCAGCAGAGTCAAAACGATCGATATTTTTGATATTGGATATAAATAAGGCAGCTAATTTAAACTCAATACCCGGCATAGTAGTAAGCTTATACTGGCTATTTTCTACTGATTTTTTAAGCAGCTGATTTATTTCTTCAAGATTTTGCTTGACCAGTTTTAATTGGTTGATGAGCA
>JAIPEX010000094.1 GCA_021736945.1 Halanaerobiales bacterium
TCTAAAAAATCATTTAAATATTTTATAAAATAAATATAATAAATATTATTTAAATAAAATAGTGTTTATATATTTACTCTTTTACTATTTTATTCTTTTACTCTCTAAAATCAATTCATAAAATAGATGTTTTATGAAATTTAATTTAAAGAGGGAGTGATATTTTATGAAAAAAGTTTTATATTTGTTAGGTGTTTTAGCAATAGTTGGTGGACTTATCTTTGGAATTATGTTAATTGAAGATGCATATAATACATATGGAAATATTATTGGTTTTGTTTACATATTGAGTGGTTTTGTAAGTGGAATATTATTTATAGGATTTGGTAAAGTTATAGAACTACTTGAAAGTATAAATGATACATTAACTAATATAAGGTTTAAATAAAGATATGGAAAAATAATAAAGAAAATTACTTAAAAAATTTTAAGATTGGAGGAGCTAGCTCAATATAATAGAGATAGTATGTAAAAATCTTCTACTAATTTTTATTAAATTGTAAAGTTAATAATGAATATAACAGGGGTATTTATCAATCCTAGACTATCTGTTAGAGGTTTTTAATTATTTATGGAGAACTATTTTAATTAAATTTTAAAAATTATTGAAGGGAAGGAGGAATTCTAAGTTTAATTTTGGACAAGTTTTAAAAGGTGATTTAACAGCTGAAAGAAAAAGCTAAAGGCTGCTAGATAAAAATAATGAGTTATTTGCTTATAATCTAAATTTTATATATTTAGATTATTATAAAAGAGAGAATATAATGAAAATCTATACTATTAAATAGTTTGCTCAAATATTTAAATTAAATTTTCAATTAATTGAAAACCTCTTAAAAAAAGATAAATTAGGATGTAAAAAAAATTTAATAAAATAAGAATTACAGAAACCCAAATTAAAATTTTTATTGAAAAAAAGAATGAAATAGACAATTTCTTTATAAAATTAGAACTAGAGAAAAAAATCATTAAGTAAAAAAATTTTAGAGATCACTATTAAAGAACCAGAAGAAAATATTTGGATTTTTTAAACTTGATTCATAAAAGAATTTTTTATGAGATTTTAAAGGTATCTAATAACTTTGAAAGAAATAATATAATATAAATCCAAAAGGAGGAAAAAAATGAAAAGGTATTTAATTTTAATTCTAATTTTAACTTTAGTTGTTGGTTTCAGTTCTTCTGTTTTTGCTGAAAGTATTGGTCTTGGATATGGTTTTTTTGAAGGAAAAGAAAGTGGCGCTGATGTTGATGGTTTAATTTTAACCTCTGAAAGTGATTTTGCTAATGATTATAATATGGATATGAGATATTTTATAGGTGATGGAGATTATGACTATGAAGCCAATTTGTTAGATTTTGGGTTATATAAAAGAATGAGTAATAATTCAAATACCCAATTTTATTTAGGTGTTGGTTGGAAGTGGTTAACTGAAGATCAGGAATATAATGGTTATGCTATTAATACTAGTCAGTGGAGCTTACCAATATTAGGAAAAATGGAATTTAATGCAGGTAGTGGATTAAATTTTGGAAGTAAATTTGGATACTGGTTTTTAGGTTCATATGACGCTGAAAGTAATTTCTTTAATGATTTTGATGGTGATTTTACAGGGTTTAGTTTAGATTTATATGCGGAAAAAATTATAACAGAAAACTCATCAGTTAAAATTGGTTATGCTAATGAAGATTATAGTTTTGAAGGAGATAGTAGTTTAGGCATTAACGATTTTGATGGAGGTTTTGATGGATTTTATTTTGTTGGTCAAGTAAATTATTAATAAAAGATATAATAAAATCTTCGAAAAAAAGATCATAATCGAAGAAAAAAGTCCAGGATAAAAATCCTGGACTTTTAAATTATGGAGAAAAAATATTTAATTATACTTGAATTAGACTATTATAAATAATTTTGAATGAAATTTATTTTCCAAAACTAATTACATAATGATTCATGAAGACATCATTATAAGCCATATTAATACCTCCAACATCTTCCCACTTTATGTCTTCGGTTAATTGATGTTCTAATGCATTAATATCATTTGGATAGCCGTTATAAATTCTTGTATCACCTTGTGGATAATCTTTATATTTTTCAGCAACAGTAGTAGATGTTGCATCAATTTGAATTTCTAGACTATTTAATATATTAGATGGTTGTTCTATAGTATGTCCTTTTTTATTTTCAAATTTCCAATCAATACTACTTATAGTTCCATCTTCATTTAGATTTACTTTAGGTATAACATAAATTAAGTTTTCCTCACCATTACTTAAGGCAGAAGAAACAGTAAAGGTATGACTTATTTCATTGCCTATCTCTACTTTATAATCATCTGCAGGTAAAATTCCTGAAGTAGGATTAGAAAAATAGCTTCCATTATTTCCATCTAAATTTGAATCGGCACTTTTTCCATTAATATCTGTGTTTTCACAAATGAATTCAATCTCATTGGGAATAGAATAAGTTTCAGAATAAAAATCGACTAGAAATTTAGAACTTTCTATATTCATGCTATCATTTATATCTATAGTTAAATTGTTTTTGAAATCTCCTCCGTTTGCATAAAACATAAGCTTCCCTCTAATCATCGTTTTTAATCTTTCATCTTCCAAAATATCTATTTTACCATTTTTATTTAAATCGGGATACTTAACAATTGAAGAAAACAAATCATCAGTAGCAGTTAACATTTCTTTTTCGGCAAAATCTATATTAAGCAAAGAATAATCTTCTGGAGTTCCTTCTATACCTGTAAAGTTTATTTCTCCTAAGTCAATACTACCAGTATCATCTGATAAAGAATTAATAGGTAAAGAGTCCAATCCATCTACATTTAAATAACCAACAAATTCATCATTGCCATTTGCAAAAATCAAACCTGCTGGAGTTTCTTGATCTATGCTTAATTCAAAACTTCCATTTATTACTTCAGCGACTTCATAATTATCACCGTAAAATAATATTACTTTAGTAACCTGATCTTTTGTTTGTGCAAAACAAGTTGGAGATAATAGTTTTTTAATAAAAGATGTTTTTGTATTAAAATTTCCTGTTAGCTCAATAGTATGTTTTACTTCTCCAGAATAGTCATTATTATCATAAACGAAAGATACATTAGTATCTTTGCCAAGTTCTAAAGGTTTAGGAGTAAAATTATTTATATCAACAGTTTTATCATTATCAAAAGTAGCTTTTAATTCTTCAGCATTTTTGGCTTCAAGTGAAGTCAATACCAATCCACTACTTTCCTCAGTAGGATTACTATCACTACTACAACTAGTCATTAAGATAGGAATAGCTAAAATCAAAAAAAGAATAAGAACTGACTTATGTTTTTTAAAAATATTTTTCATCACAATCCCCCTTTATTTTTAATAAATATTCTTAATATTAAAAAAACTACTATATTAATATTTAAATATAATTCATTTTTTTCCTTTTTTTAATTTAAATTTATAAAATAATATAAATATTAGACTACATTTTATAGTAATATTTAATAAAATTTTATTTTCTTTTATTCAAAAGCATTGGTTTAGGGATGAGAAAGATAATTATATTTACAAAAAGATTATAACTTAAAATTTATAAGAAAAATTTATAATGGCAAAAGAAAAATAAAGAAAACTGTAACTATTAATGACCCTGAGAAAAAGCCAAAAGCTGAAAAAATTATCGTTAAATATGAAGGTGTCGAAATATTTGAGAGAGTTATACTAACTATAAATAAAAATAAAACTACTTTAATAAATGAAAAAGAGCAGCTTTTTTAAATTTGAGGCTGCTCTTTTATATATTTAAACTTACTTTGAAATTGAAGCTAAATAAATCAGGTTGATTTAATAAAGCTAAATGGTATCTTAATTTTATTTTTCCCCTAAATTATCCAATAATTTTTGGATCTTTTCATTATAGTCATCTCTAACTTGCTGCATCTGTTCCTGGAATTCTTTCTCTTGCTCCAGTAGTGCTCTTTCTTTTTCATTGTTCATTTTTTCTTTCATGTTATTTATGGCATTATCTTTATCTTCAAGCTGCTGATTAAGTGATCCAATCTTAGTTTCTAGTTGTTCATTTTCTTTTTCTTTCTCTTCTAATTCAGATCCCAGTTCTTTTAAACGTTCTTTCATCTTAGGTAATTCTTCCAACTGATCATCTTTACTATGAATCTCATACTTTAATTCTTGTTTTTGCTCTTTTAGATTATAGATGAGATCATCTTTAGTTTCTATAGAGTTTTCTAGCTGTTCATTTTCTTTCCTTAGTTCGGTCAATTCATCTTTTAGCACGGATATTTTATCGGTCAGAGTATCCATTTCTTCTTTATTAGTAGTTTTTAGTTCCTGGTATTCTTCTTTTAAATTGTCATAGTTATCGCTCAATTCAGCTATAAACTCATCTTTTTCTTCAAGCTGCTTTTGATACTTATTATCTTTCTCTCTTAAAGCAACAGCCATTTTCTCTCCCATACCAGTGAAAATATTAGTGATCTCTTTAGTTATGGTATGAAGAGAGTCCAGATCCCCACTAAGCTCAGGTATATCATCCTTAACAGCATTGATATTATACAAACTTAAAAGATGTTCTACAAAATCTCCACGATTTTCAAAGTCACTCATATCAGCCAGCTCATTAATCTTTTCTTTGGTTTCTTTTGTTACTTTAGCACTCCAGGTTTCTGACATAATATTCCCCTCCTTAGGGTTTTTGATTCATTTTTTATATAAAATAGATTTTTGTGCAGAAAATAATTTACTGATTAATATACTATAGTTTACTTTAGTTTACTTAGTAAATTAAACTATAATAATAGTTTACTAAATATTTTTACAATAGTCAATAAAAATAATTTGAAAGGAGAAAAATAATTAATATCGAATATATTATTAGGTGATTATTATGGATAAAAATATAAATATGACTGAACAGAAAGCTTATGCAAGTAAATTTGACCAAGAGATCTATAATAAATTTAAAAATATAGCGAAAGAAAATAATAAAAATATAAGCTGGTATTTTAATTTTAAAATAGAAGAGTTCAAAGACGAAATAAAACTAAAAAAATATAACGAAAATGATAATTACAAAACAAAAACCATATTTCTTACTGAAAAAAATCATAAATTTGTTAAAAACATGTTTTATATTCATGATGTTACGATTAGAGATTATATCCAGTCAGTTATGGAAAAAACAATTAGTTCAGAAGAAAAAGAGCCTCAAAACTAGCAAAACGAACATTCGTATGCTATAATATTTATTAAATAAAGGGGCTGGTTTTTTTATGAATTATAAGGACAGAGGTAACAAGAAATGGACGGCCATGATGCTGATTGAACATAGGAAGAGGTTAGAGAAATTAAAGGAGAGTGAGAAGAATAGAAAGAAACCTATTTTAGATGATCAGGAGAAGTCTGCTATTAACTTTAAGCTGCAGCAGGCAATGCAAAATGATTTAACTGTAGAAATAAAATACTATGATAATAAACGATTTAAAAATGCTGCTGGTAAAATAAATAAGGTGGATATCAATCAGAGATATATTCTTATTAGTAATAAAAAAATAACATTCAAAAATCTTTTGGAAATAAAATTTGAATAGAGGAGAAATATACTAACATAACAAGTAATTTAATAGAAAGGTAAGATAATAGATTTTGTATTTGCAGCTAGAATAACAGGATTCTCTAAGGGAATAGGCCAGATAATCAAGAGAGTTACAACTGAAGGTAAAAAAAGAGGTGTTAAATAAATTTTATAATCTATATGATCACCTTGATCCTTGTAATTATGGTCGTGCTGATATTAAACTGCAGTCAATTAGATAAGTAACAGATAATAGTGTTAGCTATCACTAAATAAAACCCCAATATTACTTGAATAGTTTTTATAATTCAAGTTTTATTGGGATTTTTTTATATCTTATTTCTCTGCTATTTTTTCTTTGCAGCTGCCACAAATTGTTCTTCCTTCAAACTCAATAACATCATCAGCATTACCACAAAAAATACAAGCAGGTTCATATTTACTTAAAATTATTTTATCACCATCAACAAAAATCTCCATTGGGTCTTTCTTATTGATGTTCATTGTTTTTCTAAGTTCAATAGGAATTACCATTCTTCCAAGATCATCAATTTTTCTAACAATACCTGTTGTCTTCATCAATTATCCTCTCCCTAATTAAAGTAGTTAATATTATAGTTCACGACAAGAATAATATTTCCTTTATTTTCTTTAAAATATATTTAATTTACTTTTATGTAATAAAAATAATGTAAAACCTTATATTTTTACTAATAAAGACTTTCATATCGTAAAAAGTTTTTCTTCTGTCGGGGAATTGGTCAGCTTTTTATTTCTAATGGCTACTTATTTCTAATACTCATCAAACTTTACTCCAACATCAGGTTGATCTATGCTGCAGTTAGGACAGAACCATTTAAGGTCATTAATATCTGGGGCCTCAGGATTATCTAAAATTTTTTGAATTGGAATAAAGGCTTTATTTTTAGGTATATTTTTTCTGGTAGCTATGTTCCATTTCATAGCAGAAAAAGATGAACCACAAGCTTTACATTGAAATTTCATATAATTAAAACTCCTATCATTGTAGATTATATTAATTATTAACTTATAATGATAACTATTATTAGGATATCAGTTATAGTAATAACCTGCAATGTGTTCTTCTATAATACTCTATAATTGATTTTTCTTTAAAACAACCTATTTCAAGTGCATGTTTTATATTTCTTTTAATGTATTAAAATATAAATTAATTATAAAAGTGTCTTGACATATTATGCTATTTATAAAAATATTTTACAATTATAATTAAATAATATATAATATAGATATAAATAAAATGTTTTTATTTATTAAAGTTTATATAAATAAATACTACATGTTTTTTAAAACAGATTCTTGTAAAATTGTGGATCACTATTTTGAGTAATTTATAAACTAAGAAGGAGGAGCAAATGAAAAATTTCAGCGAAAGGAATATTTTAAAAATTATTTCTAAAGGACTTTTAAAGGTTAGCGAAGGAGAGCTTCCAAATGTTGATCTGTTAAATGGACTAAATAAACTGGCCGGTTATGCATATTTTGAACATGGCCTTTCGGATTATCCTGGTAATTATTTTGAACTAATTCAATTATCATATAAACCGTTATCTAGTTGGGTGATGATAAATGAAGAAAATTATCAAGATAAAACTCTACTTTCTCAAGATGGAAATCTTAGTGATTTTGCCTTAGAACTTGCAACTTCAAAAGAAAATGATTTAATAATGAAATTGATGAAAAAGTTTAGAAAAGATGAAGATGGACAGGAAAAATATACATACGTTAGAAGGTTTTTAATTGAAAACCCGGTTATAAAGCTGCTTGAATTTAGAAAGAAAAGATTAAACCATAAATTTTCAGAAGTTTTTGAAGATATAAGTAAGTTTTATGAAACCCCTCCTATAAGTTCTCAAAAAGAAAAAAATTATCACCTATGTAAAAGCTGTGATTGGATTAGTGATTTTAATAAATATGACCAAAAAATCTGTTCAAGCTCCAGCTGCAGCAAAGATTTCACTGAGATAGCAGTAAATGAAAGTTATCTAAGAGTCAAAAAGAATGTTATGACATTCATTGTCAATCCAGGGAGAGCAGAATTAAATATTTTAGAAAAAATAAATAGATTTAATAATTTAACTACACAGCTCTATCCTTTTTTTGATGTATTCGATATTGAGATTTACTCAAAATCAGAAAATGAAAAATGGGCTTTAGATGTAAAAGACTATATTGATCCTAAAAATTTAGCTGCTTCTCTTGAAACAATTCCAGATTACGGCTGGAATAAAGGGTTTTTTGTAATACCTAAGCATCGAGTTAATAAAACTTATATGAGAGCGGTAAAGAATAACTGGAAAAATAATCAAGATAATGTTGAGATTATTTCTGAAAAAGATTTATTTAAAAGATTGGAGGCTAAATTTAGATGAGAGATACAAAAAAATGGAAAAATAAATTTGAAGATTTAAGCCCCTTTCTAAAAGATAATGATTATTTATGGTTTTCAAATTTTGTAGATATTGAACTTGCCTGTTCTTTTATATATGA
>JAIPEX010000095.1 GCA_021736945.1 Halanaerobiales bacterium
AAAGTTTAATACTTTCCGGTGGTAATTGCGGAGGGGCAACACCTGTTCCCATCTCGAACACAGAAGTTAAGTCCTCCAGCGCCTATGGTACTGCAGGGGTGACCCTGTGGGAGAGTAGGTCACTGCCGGATCCTTTTTTTATAGATGTGTTCCCCGATAGCTCAGTTGGTAGAGCAGGTGACTGTTAATCATCTTGTCGTAGGTTCGAGTCCTACTCGGGGAGCCATTTTTTATTTTAATAACTATTATCGCGGGGTGGAGCAATCTGGTAGCTCGTCAGGCTCATAATCTGAAGGTTGTCGGTTCGAATCCGGCCCCCGCAACCAATTTTATAAGGTGGTTTTCTTGCTTATAATCTCTGCAATTATAATTATAATATATGGTGTGCTTATTTTATTAGGCTTACATAATATTTTTCCTAAGGATTTAGATAGTCCTAATATATATATTTCTGTAGGCAAAAATATTTCATATTTAGGTTTTTTTATTTTGTTTCTAGGTATATATAATTTCTATAAAGTTCTTGATATATTTGCGATATTAATGTCTATAGTAATAATTGTATTATTTATAATCAAAATTTCCCAACAATTAAGTAAATAAAAGTATTTTTAAACCGTCACTTTGTGGCGGTTTTTTTACATTAATATAAAAAATGTTAAATATACCCTTGAATTTTGTAAAAAAAATAGTATTATATAATTAGAAGGTCAAAAAAAGTCAAATAAAGAGGGGATATAATATGTCTAGTCTTTCTGATAAAATTGAAAAATATTTAAGAAATTTAATAAAACGATATGAAGGCGAAGTTGAAATTAAAAGAAATAGACTGGCAGATGATTTTAACTGTGCCCCTTCTCAGATAAATTATGTTTTGGATACTCGTTTTACAGTTGAAAGAGGTTATATTATAGAAAGTCGTAGGGGCGGCGGAGGTTTTGTAAGAATTATTAAAGTTAAATTGACTTCTGAAAATGAGGCAATGAAAAATATAATAAAACAATTAGAAGGTCCCATTAAACCAAAGGAAGCTAAAGGTATTGTTAAAAGATTATATGAAAATAATTTGATAAAGCAAAGAGATAGAATTTTATTAGAAGCAGCAGTTAGTAAAGATTCTATTGGTTTTGATAGTAATGATAAAAATCTTATTCGCACACAGGTTCTTAAAAATACTCTGAAAGCTTTATTTAAATCGTGAATTTTGAAAGGAGGATTATTATGCTTTGTGATAAGTGTAAGAAGAACGAGGCTTCTATACACATTACTAAATATGTGGATGATGAAAAGTCTGAAGTGTATTTATGTGAAGAATGTGCTAAAGAAACTGGTCATATAAATGAAAATGATGTATTTTCGTTTAAAAATCTAATCGCAGGTATTTTAAATCCTGATACAAATGATTATGAATTTTCTAAAGGAGATTCATTAAAATGCGAAAATTGTGGATTAAGTTATGAAGAATTTGTTAAAGAAGGAAAAGTAGGTTGTGCTGAATGTTATGATACTTTCAAGGATAATTTACGTCCTTTAGTTAAAAGAATTCATGGGAGTGAAAAACATATCGGGAAGGCACCTGAAGATATGCATAAATATTTAAGAGTAAAAGAAGATATCAAAAAGTTAAAAGAAGAAATGGAACAGGTTATTGAGGAGGAAAATTTTGAAAGAGCAGCTGAATTAAGAGATGAAATATATGCCCTGGAGAAAAAGATTGGGAGTGATTAACTATGTTTAACAAAAATAATGTTACATTGAGTTCCTGGATAAGACAAAAAGGGAATGAAGATGATATAATATTGAGTAGTAGAATTAGATTAGCTAGAAATTTTAAAGAAATTCCTTTTCCAGGCCAATCTACACGGAAACAATTAGATAAAGTTGTTTCAAAAATGAAAGATATTTTACTAGATAAAAATTTAGAAATTAATGGTGAAAAATATAAGTTTAACTATATAGAAATTGAAAATGTATCTCCTGTAAAAAGGATGATGTATGTAGAGAAAAATCTTAGTAGTCCTAATTTTGTTAAAAATGGTTATGGTAAAATATTATTTTATGACCAAGATGAAAAGATAAGTATTATGGTAAATGAAGAAGATCATCTTAGAATACAAATACTTTTACCTGGTTTACAAATTAATGAAGCATGGGAAATTGCAGACCAAATAGATGATATTATTGAAGATGAAATAGAATATGCGTTTTCTAAAGACTGGGGATATTTATCAGCATGTCCTACTAATATAGGAACGGGATTAAGAGCTTCAGTTATGGTCCATTTACCAGGTTTAAATTTAAGTGGTAATATCAATAATTTATTTGAGGTTGTTAGTAAATTAGGACTAACTGTTAGAGGTATTTATGGTGAAGGTAGTGAATCGTCTGGTAATATTTTTCAAATATCAAACCAGATAACTCTTGGAAGTAAGGAAGAAGATATAATTGATAATCTAGAAAGTGTAACAAAACAAGTGATCAATCAAGAACAAACTTCTAGAAACAAATTGTTTACCGAAAGAGAAGTTTTTATAAAAGATAAAATATTAAGAGCATATGGCAAATTAAAATATGCATATAGTATATCTACTGATGAAGCAATGGAATTGTTATCATATGTTAAACTGGGGATGGAAATGGATATAATTAAAGAAATAGATTCATTAATGCTAAAAAAATTATTTATATTAATTAGGCCAGCCCATCTTCAAAGTCTTATTGGAGAAGAAATCAACTCAGAACAAAGAGATATCAAAAGAGCTGAGCTAATAAAAAATGAACTTAATGTAAAAGGAGGAAAAATATAATGTTTGGAAAATTTACTGAAAGAGCTAGAAGAGTAATAGCAATGGCTGAAGCAGAAGCTAAAAAATTAAATCATAATTATGTTGGTACTGAACACATTTTATTAGGATTAGTAAAAGAAAAAAAAGGTATTGCGGGAAAAGTACTATCAGAACAAGCTGATTTAAAAGAAGATCAAATTATAGATGTTATTAAATCAATAATTGGAACCGGACAAAACAAAGTAGAAGGTTCAATTAGTTTAACCCCCAGAAGTAAAAAAGTATTAAACTTATCCATGGAGCAAGCTAGAAAATTAAACCATAGTTATATTGGTACTGAACACATCTTATTAGGTGTAATATCTGAGGGGGAAGGTGTTGCTGTAAGAATTTTACAGGAACTTGGTGTAGAGCTCGAAAAAGTAAAAAAAGAGATATTAAATATATTAAATGATGGAAACCAAAATAATACTAAAACTGAAGAAAGTGATACCCCTGAATTAGATAAATATAGTAGAGATTTAACCAGAATGGCTTCAAAAGATAAATTGGATCCTGTAATTGGTAGAGAAGAGGAAATTGAAAGAGTAATTCAGGTTCTGAGCAGAAGAACGAAAAACAATCCTGTATTGATAGGAGAACCTGGTGTAGGTAAAACTGCAATAATAGAAGGATTGGCTAAAAGTATAGCAGAAGAGAATGTACCAGAAATATTAATTGATAAAAGAGTAGTTGCATTGGATTTGAGTTCCCTAGTAGCAGGTTCCAAATATAGAGGTGAATTTGAACAAAGATTAAAAGCTGTAATGTCAGAAATAGTAGAAAATGGTGATGTAATTTTATTTATAGATGAGATGCACACCCTGGTAGGAGCAGGTGCTGCTGAAGGAGCAATTGATGCAGCAAATATATTGAAGCCTGCCTTAGCAAGAGGTGAACTACAGGCAATAGGTGCAACAACTTTAGATGAATATAGAAAATATATTGAAAAAGATGCGGCTTTAGAACGAAGATTCCAGTCAATAATGGTCGAAGAAAACACTCCAGAAGAATCTATTGAAATATTAAAAGGGCTAAGAGATCCCTATGAAGCCCATCATAAAGTTAAAATTACAGATGAGGCAATTGAAGCTGCAGTGAATTTATCTCATAGATATATAGCAGATAGGTTTTTGCCTGATAAAGCAATTGATCTTATGGATGAAGCAGCTTCAAGAGTAAGATTAAAAAATAACACAAGACCAAATGAACTTAAAGAAATTAATGAAAGAATTGAAGAATTAGAAAAAGAAAAAGAAGCAGCAGTTAAAAATCAAGAATTTGAAAAAGCTGCTGAACTAAGAGATAAAGAAAAAGACTTAAAAGAAGAGCTTAATGAAATTAAAGAAAGTTGGAAACAAAAGAAGGGTCGTAATGATATGGTAGTTAAGACAGAAGATATTGCTCAAATTGTTTCAAGTTGGACTGGTATCCCAGTTACCAAACTAGAAGAAACCGAAACTAAGAAATTATTAAAACTTGAAGAACATCTTCATGAAAGAGTTGTTGGACAAGATGAAGCAATCAAAGCAGTATCAGAAGCAGTTAGAAGAGCTCGTGCAGGTTTGAAAGATCCTAAACGTCCAATTGGTTCATTTATTTTCCTTGGACCTACCGGTGTGGGTAAAACTGAATTAGCTAGGACTTTAGCAGAATCAATGTTTGATGACGAGGAAGCAATGATCAGAATTGATATGTCTGAATATATGGAAAAACATTCGGTGTCTCGTTTGGTTGGTTCTCCCCCAGGTTATGTCGGACATGAAGAGGGAGGACAACTTACAGAACCAGTTAGAAGAAGACCTTACTCTGTAATTCTATTTGATGAAATTGAAAAAGCCCATCCTGAAGTATTTAATATTTTACTTCAAATTTTAGATGATGGAGCTTTAACAGATGCTCAAGGTAGAAAAGTTGATTTTAAAAATACAGTTATTATTATGACTTCTAATGTGGGAGCTAATTATATTAAAAAACAATCTAGACTTGGTTTTGCTACAGAGAATGATGAAAAAGAAGAATATGAAAATATGAAAGAGAACGTTCTTTCAAAATTAAGAGATACATTTCGCCCTGAATTTTTAAATAGGCTAGATGAAACTATTGTATTTCATTCTCTTAATAAAGATCATATTACAAAAATTATTGAAATTATGATCAAAGAACTTCAAGAAAGATTAAACGAAAAAGAAATAGAAATTGATATTACTGACGATGCAAAAATGCAGTTAATAGATGAAGGATTTGATGCTGAGTTTGGAGCCAGACCGCTAAGAAGAGCTATTCAGAGATTAGTTGAAAATAAATTATCAGAACAGATATTAAGTGGGAAGATTGATGAAGGTGACAAAATAATAGTAGATCAAAAGGAAAATGAATTAGTATTTAATAAAGCAGAATAATTATTAATAGAACCCAGCTTTATCGCTGGGTTCTAATCTTGTAATAAAGGCAAAAAAATGGTATAATTATTATACTTACATAATTAGAATTACTAAAAACTGGAGAGTTATAATGGCAAAAAATAAAAAAAGATATATTTGCGATAACTGTGGTTATAAAACTGAAAACTGGATGGGGAAATGTTCAAATTGTGGTGAATGGAATTCTATTAGAGAAGTTTCAGCTGAAGAAATCCAGAATTCTTCTAATCAAAGGGTTGATGTTGTTGAATTGCCAGAAATTCAATCACTTGATAAAATAACAGGATCTGAAAAAAGCCGATTTCCTACTTCGTTAACTGAGCTTGATAGAGTTTTGGGCGGTGGTATTGTTGAAGGGTCCTTAATTTTAATAGGAGGTTCTCCAGGAATTGGTAAATCCACCTTGATTTTGCAGGTGGCTTTCCTTTTGGCTGAACAAAATAAAAATATACTTTATATTACTGGTGAAGAATCTGTCAATCAGGTAAAGATGAGAGCTGAAAGGTTGAACACTGTTCATGAAAACATATTCATATTGTCTGAAATAGATTATAATAAAATTAATAAAATAATTAACAAAAAAGATTTTGATTTAGTGATAATTGATTCCATACAAACCGTAAAACATCCTCAAATTGATTCTTCAGCCGGTAGTGTTAAACAGATTAAAGAAGTTTCTTCTAGTTTATTTAGAACTGCTAAAGAAACTAATTTACCTATTATTATAATAGGACATATTACCAAAGAAGGTAATTTGGCTGGACCTAAGGTTTTGGAACACATCGTAGACTCTGTTTTACAGATGGAAGGAGATCAAAATTATTCTTATCGAATACTAAGAGGATTAAAAAACAGGTTTGGTTCTACAGATGAGATGGGTATTTTTGAAATGAATTCAAAAGGTCTCAAAGAAGTGAAAAATCCTTCACAAATATTTATAAGTGAGAGACCCCAGAATGCGAGCGGTTCTATTATTGTTCCAATAATGGATGGAAATAGAGTTCTCTTAATAGAAATACAATCTTTAGTGACAGATACTGCATATTCAACACCGCAGAGATTAACTACAGGTATTAATAAAAAGAGACTGTCTATTTTATTAGCCGTACTAGAGAAAAAATTGGGTTTTAATTTTAAAATGAGTGATGTTCATGTAAATATTACAGGAGGACTTTATGCAAGTGAACCTGCAATTGATCTTGGTATAGTCTTTTCAGTAATTTCTAGTTTTAATGATTTTCCTGTTGATGCGAAGACTGCTGTTTTAGGTGAAGTTGGATTAACTGGTGAAGTTAGAGCAGTGAACTTATTTGATAAAAGAATTAATGAATTAAAAAAATTAGGGTTTAAAAATATAATTGTTCCAAAAGGTAATACAAAAAATAGTAAATTTGATCCTGAACTTAATATTATAAGCATTAAGAATCTACAAGAGGGATTAGATTTATTTTTTAATTATAAATAATCACAATAAGAAGGAGGCTGACCGGTGAAAGATCATGAAGAATGGTTAGATGAAGTTTTAGAGTTAATAGCTCCGGGTACACAATTTAGAGAAGGGTTAGAAAATATTCTTAGAGCTAAAACTGGTGGATTGATAATTTTAACAGAAGATGAAGAAACAATTAAAAGTCTAGTCGATGGTGGTTTTAAGATTGATACTTCATTGTCTTCAACTAATCTTTATGAACTTGGTAAAATGGATGGAGCCATAGTTCTTGATGAAGATGGTGAAGATATTATTTATGCAAATGCACTTTTGATACCAGATCCTTCAATAAGTTCTAGTGAAACCGGTTCTCGCCACAGAACTGCTGAACGGGTAGCAAAGCAGACTGGAAATTTAGTTATAGCTATTTCAGAAAGAAGAGATATAATTACTTTATATAAAGATGACAAAAAGCATGTTCTAGAAGATATTAGAGTGGTATTATCAAAAGCAAATCAAGCAGTTCAAACCTTAGAGAAATATCGGAAAGTTTTTGATCAAACTTTGATAAATCTGAGTGCTCTGGAATTTGAAAATTTAGTGACAATTGCTGATGTTGTTACTGTTATCAAAAGAGCACAAATGGTATTAAAAATAGAGAATGAGATAGAAAGATATATTTTAGAGCTAGGTAATGAAGGACGTTTAATCAAAATGCAGTTAGAAGAATTAGTAATGAATGTAGAAGAAGAAAATGAACTGCTTATCAAAGACTATATTGCAGAAGAAAAACTAGAAGAAGGTATAACTGCTGAGGAAGTTATAGATGAATTAAAAGAGCTTAATAAAGATGACATGCTTAATACAAGAGAGATTAGAAATATATTAGGGCATGGTGGTAATGTTAATTCACTTGACCTCTTAATAGATCCGCGAGGATATAGAATATTAAGGAAAATACCTCGATTACCAATGCCTGTAATTGAGAACTTAGTTGAAGAATTTGGTGATTTAAATGAAATTAATGTCGCTTCCTTAGATGAATTAGATGAAGTAGAAGGTGTAGGAGAAGTAAGGGCTCAAGCTATTAAAGATGGTTTAAGAAGATTAAGAGATCAGGTATTATTAGATAGACATATATAAAATGATAATAAAGGAAGGTTGATAATATGTTTGATAAGGGAGATAGAGTTGTATATCCAAATCATGGTGCAGGTACAATTGTAGATGTAGAAGTTAAAGAGATACTAGGTGAAGAAAAAAAATATTATATTATGGAACTACCTATAGGTGAAATGAGAGTTATGATTCCTGTTCAT
>JAIPEX010000096.1 GCA_021736945.1 Halanaerobiales bacterium
GATGAGAGAAAGAAAAAACATCAGTCAGCTATTGATAGAAGAAAACGACTCAATAAAAAGAGAAAATCAACAGCTGCATAAAATACCTGGGACTACAAAATTATTTTTAAAATTTACTTGACTTTTCAGAAACAATGCATTTACCCCTCTAAAAACTGAATTAGAAGAAAGCTTAAATCAAAATTTCAGAAATTCTGTCTCAATAACAGAAATTAATGTAGAAAATAAATTAAATAGATATAAAGAGGGAGCAGAAAGTCTATCCAGTAGAACAATGATTAAAAACCGGTTAGCAGAATATAAAAAAGGAGAACTTTCTCTGCAGGAACTGAGAGATTACACTCAACCTAAATATAGTGATGGAGCCAAGGTTTTAGAGAATATTGTTTCAGCTTTTAGAGTTGCCGAAGGCGAAATAATTGCAAACTGGGGAAAAAAAGATGTAAATAATTTTGAGGATTATATAAATTATGATAATCAAACTACAGCAATCAAAATTTTTGAAGATGGTGGTTTAATAATTGTAAATTCAGTTATAAAAAAAGATGATAAGCTAGGAAATGATCTAGTTGTTTTTAATTTAGAACCTTTGATGAGTGAGATAAACAAACAAAAAATAAATCATGAAATTGTTTTTAGTAACAAAGAATTTGACGATTTTGAAAAAGATAATATTATAAGAGAGTACAGAAGATTATTGAATACTGATTACTGGTTAAAATCAGAAATATCGAAAGATGAAATTTATTCTGATCTCAATATTTTATCATCTAAAATAATGGGCGGATTTTTACTTTTGCTATCTATTATTGTTATCGCTTTTTATAAAACTTTAACTACGACTTCTAAAAAAATCATTAAAGAATTAGAAGAAAAAGTAGAAAAAATAACAGAAATATCAGAAATTGATGAGATGTTAGGTATTTATAATCGCTCAAAATTTTTTGATGTTTTAGAATCTGAAATGTACAGAAGCCGACGCTATGAACATGATTTATCTCTGATAATGTTTGATCTTGATAAGTTTAAAGATATAAATGACGAGTATGGACATCTTGTAGGAGATAAAATATTGATTAAAATAACTGAAATTATTAAAACCGAAATTAGAGAAATTGATTTATTTGCTAGATATGGTGGAGATGAATTTGTGATTTTAAATCCTGAAACAAAATTAAATAATTCAGTTAAATTAGCAGAACGATTAAGAAAAAAGATAGAGAGAACAGATTTTTCTGAAATAAAAGATGTGAGCTGCAGTTTTGGAGTAGCTAAACTAAAATCTAAAGATGATATAGATTCTTTATTAAAAAGATTAGACGATGCTTTATATAAAGCAAAAGAAGAAAGAAATGATGTTTTTTATTTTAGAGATTAATTTAAATTTATATAAATTTAAATTTAAAATTCAGTAAAAAATGTGTTTGTATATTGTAAGAAGGAGGTACATAATGGATAAAAATTTAAGTTAATTATTTGAAATAATTGAATCGGTAAATGCAATAATCTGGAAATATAATATTATTGATGATAGCTGTGATTATGTTTAACCTTAATCGAAAACTATTTTAGGATATGAACCTGAAGAACTGACTTATATAATCGTCGATTTTTTGAAGAAGAAATTAAACGTCTGAATACTAATAGACAGTTGCTATTAAGTATTATAATGGCCGATGTTAATGGATTAAAACTTATTAATGATAGTTTAGGCCATGAAAAAAGAAGTTAGACTTCTCATTAAAACTGCAAAATATTGAAAGAGGTCGTCAGAGGTGAAGATATTTTAGCTCGTCAGGGAGGAGATTAATTTGGATTATTGCTACCTAAAAAAATAAAGAAGCTCAAAAAATAGTATTAAGAATCAAAGAAAAATGCAGAGAAACCTAAAGAGAGGAAGTGCCTGTTTCAATTGGAATCGGAGTAGCTACTAAAACAGAATCTGAAAAAATATCAATCAAGTCTTAAAAGAAGTCGATTTGGTGCTTAGTAATTCACAGCAACATCGACTGTCTTTATTGGCAACACTACACAATATAGGTAAAAAAATGTTCCGAAAGAGATTTTAAAAAAGCCAGACAAATTAACAGATGGAGAATGAAAAATTATAAAAGAGCATCCTGAAAGTGATTATAAAATATCGTTCTCATCTCAGGAATTTGCAGTAGTTGCTGATGATATATATGCTCATCATGAAAGATGGGACGGTAGAGGTTATTGGAGAAATTTAAAAAGCTAATTTTGTAAAGGAATTAATTTATTAATCTCGAATATATTTAATAATAGTAACTATTTAAGAAAGGGGGACTTTGGTTGAAAGCAAAAGTTTATTTAAGAGAAAAAAATAAATTTAAAGAGGTGAAAATTACTGACCCGGTTAAACCAGAAATAAGCAATGAAACTTTAAATAAATGGCAGAATATTATAAATATAATAGCCGATATTATTGAAGTATCTGCTGGATTAATAATGAAAATAACCCCAAAAACAATGGAGGTAATCTTAAAAAGTCAGAATGAGGATAATCCATATAAAATTGGAGGCGGTGATTTTTTAGGAAATGGACTTTATTGTGAAACAGTAATTGGACAAAATAAAGAGTTATATATAAAAAATGCTCTGCAGGACGAAGACTGGAAGGATAATCCAGATATTGATTTAAATATGATTTCATATTCTGGTTTGCCTATTAAATGGCCGGACGATGAAATTTTTGGTACCATTTGTATTCTTGATGACAACATTATGAATCTAGATAAAAAAAGCAAAAAATTATTAGAAGAATTTAGAAATGTTATTGAAGATGACTTAAAATCATTAATTGAACAGCAGAAATTTAAGAATTTTTTTGATATTAATTTAGATTTGCTGTGTATTGCAGATACCGATGGTAATTTTATTGAAGTTAATAATGCGTGGTCAAATTTACTGGGATATTCTAAAAGTAGATTAGAAAATATGAGATTTTTAGATTTTATACATCCTGATGATTTAGATTCTACTTTAAATGCAATTAAAAATTTAAAAAATGACCAAAAAGCAGTTGAATTTATTAATAGATATAAAGGTAAGGATGATAAATATCATTATATTGAATGGAATTCTAAATTAAAAAAAGATTATATTTATGCTGTAGCAAGAGATATTACAGATAAGGTTGTTCAAAATCAAAGACTTAAGCAACAAAAAAATAAATTAGATCTTGTTATAGAAGGAACAGATGCAGCAACCTGGGAGTGGAATGTACAAACAGGAGAAACTATTTTTAGTGATAAATGGGCAAAAATGCTGGGATATGAGCTGGAAGAGCTTGAACCAACTACAGAAGAAACCTGGAAAAATCTAATTCACCCTAATGATTTCAAGAAAGCTGAAAAAAAATTAGAGAAACATTTTAGAGGCGAAATTGATCATTATGAAATAGAATTTAGGATGAAACATAAAAATGGAAACTGGGTTTGGATTAACGGTCGTGGTCGAGTAACTTCCTGGACAGAAGATAATACCCCCCTCAAAATGTTTGGTATTCATATTGATATAACTGAAAGAAAAAAGAAAGAGGAAAAATTGAGGTTAAGCGAAGAAAAATTCAGAAGTTATTTTGAGAGTTCTCCTACAGGCATCTTTATTACTGATGAAAATGGTTATTATATAGATGTTAATAAATCCGCCTGCAAACTTTTGGGATATAAGAAAAATGAGTTAGTTGGTAAAAATATTGTAGATATAGCAAGTTCAGATATTGAAAATGATCACCTGAATAAATTTAAAAAGTTACAAGAAACAGGCAGTTTAAGAGTTGAGTTAAAAATTTTGACTAAAAATAATGAAAGCAAATTTGTTAGACTCAATGCAATTAAATTAAAAAATGGAGAAAATTTGGGATTTGTAGAAGACTTAACTGAATTAAATAAAGAACACAATAAAACAAATAAAATATTAGAAACAGCGACTGATGGATTTTTTATGGCGGACGAAATAAGTAAAATTATAGATATAAATCAGGCATTTGAAGATATACTAGGTTATTCTAGAGATGAAATAATAGGAAAAAAAATAACTTATTTTGAATCTAGGGAGAACAGGTATGAGGTAAAAGAACATATTGAACATATTAAGGCTAATGGTTCAGATCGTTTTGAAACAATATATATAAATAAAGCTGGAGAAAAAATTAATATTGAAGCCAGTGTTACTTATTTAAATTTAGATAATCAAACTAATCTATTTTTCGCATTTGTAAGAGATATTACTGAAAGAAAGAAGAATCAGAAAGAAATAAAGAAAATAAAAGAAAGATTAGAGCTTGCAGTAGAAGGTGGGAATATAGGAATCTGGGACTGGAATATAAAAACAGGAGAAGCTTATTTTAATAAAAATTGGTTTAATATGATTGGTTATAAGAAAGGTGAATTAGATTATAATGTTAAAAGTTGGGAGAATTTAATTCATCCTGATGATAAAAGTAAAGTTAAAAGAGAAATAAATAAATTTTTAAATGGAAAAATTGATAGATATATAACAGAGCATAGAGTTAAAACTAAAAATGGGAGTTTTAAATGGATTAAAGATATAGGAAAAGTTATTAAGACTGGAAAAAATGGAAAGCCATTAAGAGCTGTGGGTATTCATCTAGATATTGATAAAGAAAAAAGATCAAAAAAGCAGGTTGAATATTTATCCTATCATGACAGTTTAACAGATCTTTATAATTATAGATATTTAATGGAAGAAATTGATCGGATGTCAAACTCTCGCAGTTATCCTATTAGTATAGTTATAGGTGATTTAGATAGATTAAAGTTTATTAATGATAATTTTGGTCATAAAAAAGGTGATAAATATATTAAAAAAGCTGCAGATATTCTTAAAAAAAGTTTTCGGAATGAAGATGTAATAAGTAGAATTGGTGGCGATGAATTTGCAGTTATTTTACCAAACACAAATAATAATGAGTCAAGAAAAATTATTGATAGAGTTAAAAATCAGTTTAAAATAATCAGGGAAAATAATGAAGAATATAAATTTTTAAATATTTCTTTAGGAATTTCGACAATGGGAAATAGCTCAACTAGTTTTAAACAGGTTTATAAAAAAGCAGATAAGAATATGTATAAAGATAAAAAAAATAAAAGAAAAAAATAAAAAAAGCAAGGAGGGTTAAAATTACTGGAGAATATCCTGTAAAATTTATGTCAAAAATGTGAATTATATTGGTCATTAAAAAATTTGATGAAAATTAAATGCTGTCTGAGAATAAAAAAGGGGGAAATAATGAAGAAAATAAATTTATCATTAAGGAATTTATTACTTTTAACTATCAGTTTAAGTATGATAATAATCATATCAATTTTAAGCTATTTTATTTATTCGAATATGTCAGCAGAGATTATTGAGCAGGAGGAAGCAAAAGTTAATGCAATTGCAACTACAATGGAGACAAAATTAAATGATCTACAGGAAGAAGCTGAAATTGCAGCTAGCCTGGTTGCTAAAAACAATGCTGTTAAACAGGCATTTGCTGATAGAGATAGAAATTCATTGAAAAATATGTTTTTAGAAGCTTATCAGGATATTAATGAAGAAATGGCTCAGTTTCACTTTCATCTGCCTGATTCAACTTCCTTTTTAAGATTACATAATCCTGAAAAATATGGAGATGATCTTTCTTCTTTTCGTTTTACAGTCAACAAAGCAAATGAGAATAGAGAATTAGTTGCTGGAATTGAAGAAGGTAGAGGAGGGTATGGTCTCAGAGTAGTTTCTCCTATAGAATATCAGGGAGAGCACTTAGGTACTGTAGAATTTGGTTCCAGTCTGGGAACAGGATTTTTGGGAGAAATTAAAGAAAATTTTGCTGGTGATTATTATCTTTATTCACTGGCAGATACAGAAAATGTAAGCTGGGAGGAAGAAAGTACAAACTGGATAGCAAGCACAGAAGATAATGATCCCTACAAGGTGGATGAGCAATTAATTTCTCGTTTAAAAAATGGAGAAACAATAATTGAAACTAGAGGTAAAAATAATCTTTTGCTGCTGCCATTTAAAGATTATCAGGGAAAAGTAAGCGGGTATTTTAAAGCCGCTTTTGATCGCAGTCAGATAGTAAATAGTTTAAACACATTGGCTAGAAATGTTATTATTTTTGCTCTGCTGGGAATTTTAATCACTTTAATTATTACCTTCTTTGTGGCAAAGAAAATTTTTGATCCTTTAGAAGATTTTGAGGGTATGTTTGCTGCTTTAGCACTTGGTAATTTAAATGTTTCATATCCAATTAAAACAGTAAATTGTTCAGAAATTATGGATTGTGGTGAAGAAAGCTGTCCCGACTATGGGGAAGATGGAGTAACCTGTTGGTTTGATGTAGGTTCTTATGCTCCTGAATTTGGCAAAGAAGTCCACTGTCCTAAAATAAAAACTGGAGAATATGAAGACTGTACCGAGTGTGAGGTCTATAAAGAAGTAAATAAAAATGAAATAGAAAAACTAGGTGCCTGGTTTAATAAATTTGCAGATGTACTGCGTGAACTAATAAAAGATATGATTGATATGTCAACTAATCTTTCTGCTTCCAGTCAGGAATTAACTGCAACTGGAGAAGAATTATCGGCATCTGCTGAAGAAATTGGTAATGCAATGCAGACTGTTGCCTCTGGTGCAGAAGAACAGTCAGCTCAGGTTGAAGAAACATCTGCTACTATTGCAGAATTAAGAGAACAGATTAGTTCAGTTAATAAAAATTCAGATGATATGGCTGAAAGAGCAGAAAATGTGATGGATGATATTGAATCTGGTAATCAAGCTTTAAGCAGTTCGGAAGCTAGTATTTCTAAAGTTAAAAATAATA
Organism: Halanaerobiales bacterium; assembly: GCA_021736945.1. GTDB lineage: Bacteria > Bacillota > Halanaerobiia > Halanaerobiales > M55B127 > M55B127. The sequence continues at coordinate 6,854 of JAIPEX010000096.1, forward strand.
CTCAAACAACTGCAGAAGCCATTGATTCATTAGGTCAATCTTCAGAAGAAATAGGTGAAATAGTTAGTTTAATCAATGGAATTTCTGAACAGACTAATCTCTTAGCTTTAAATGCTGCTATTGAGGCAGCAAGAGCTGGTGAAGCTGGAAGAGGTTTCTCAGTAGTAGCAGAGGAAATTAGAGAGCTGGCAGAACAGTCATCTGATGCTACTGATGATATATCTAAGTTGATTAAATCAATTCAAGAAGATGTAGAAAAAGCAGTAGAAAATATGGAGGAAAATGAAGAAGCAGTAGAAGAGAGTGTAGAAGCAATTAATACAACTGCTACTTCTTTTGATAAGATAACTAATGAAGCTGAAGATCTAGAAAGTTTAATCAAAAATATTCGCGATGAAGTTGAAAAAATGAATCAAAATAGTATTCATGTTAAAGACTCTGTGGATGAAATTGCTGAAGTTAGTGAAACAGCTGCTTCTAATGCAGAAGAAGTTGCAGCTTCCAGTGAGCAGCAGGCAGCTTCTACTCAAACAGTTGTAGATGCCTCAGAAGAATTGGTAGATATGGTTGATAGATTAAATGATATTATTTCTAGATTTAATCTTGATGATAAAGAATAATTTTCATGTAAATACAAAGTGGAAAATAATGATACTTTAATCGCAGATGCTGTTACAGATGATCAAGGAAATTGGACAGCAAGTAATGTTTAAAGTAAATAAATATAAAGCGACCTAAAATCTGTAATAAGAGTTTAGGTCGCTTTTTTAATTAATAATTCAATTATAACTCTTATTTTAACTATATTTCTTTTAATTTTTTTCAAAGTTTGTCTATTCATTGTTTCATAGTCAAGAAAAATTATTTTTACTTTCTTATTTGTTTGATCAAAATCTTAACTTTTCAAATTGAGCTTTGATTCCAAAAATTAACTGAGTTATAAAGATAAAAAGTAAAAAGAATTAAATTAAGGGAATTCTTAAATTGCAATGTTAAATTGTAATAATTTTAATTGTAAAGAAAGAAGTCGGAGAGAAATGATTATTTTTTCTGCTGGCTTTTTTGAGCCATAAATATCTAATACAAAAACCCCCAAGAAACCTGAACTACCAGGCAAAACTTGGGGGGTAAATTATCTTAT
>JAIPEX010000097.1 GCA_021736945.1 Halanaerobiales bacterium
CTTATCTAATAAAGGATTATCTTTCATCTCATCTTCTAAAAACTCCTTTAGTTCAATACTAGAATATTGAAGGAGTTTTATTGCCATCTGAAGTTTTGGAGTCATTACTAATTCTTGTTTCTGCTCCAGATTAACATCTAAATTAAGAGCTAGATCCATCTTTTCCACTCCTTATCTTACTTGCAATCTTATTTAATCTTCTAATACGATTATATACACCAGATTTGCTGAGTTTTGGGTTTAATATCTCTCCTAATTCTTTTAAACTAAGATATGGATTTTCTTTTCTAAGTAAGGCAATCTCTCTTAAACTTTTTGTGATATTATCTAAACCCTTTTCTTTTTCTATTAACTTGATATCCTCTATCTGATTCATAGCAGCCTTTACTGTTTTATCTAAATTAGCTGTTTCACAGTTTACCCTTCTATTGACTTTGTTTTTAATATCTTTAAAAACTTGTGCACTTTCTAACTTTAAAAGTGAGTTGTATGAGCCCATAAGATTCAACATCGTTACAATATCATTATATTTTTTAAGATAAATTACATACTTGCCTTTATGGTCATTAAGATGAGGATCTAGATCAAATTTTTTCATAAGTTCAATTATTTCTTCGGCATGAGTTTGATGTTCACACCTTATTTCAAGATGGTATTCAGCTTTCGGTCTATTTACAGAACCCCCTGCTAAAAAAGCCCCTCTCAGATATGCTTTTCTAAAAATAGATCTTCTTTTAATCCAGGCTATAATCTTAAAAAGTAAGTTATGAGAACTATCTAAAATTCCTAACTTTTCTAAAAAATCATAAATACCTTTCTGAGGTCGAATAAATAGTTCGTACTTTTTTCTTTTCGTTAGATTGTTTTTTTTAACTCTTATTTCACTTTCAAATTTGTACTCTTCTTTTATATATCTATAAATTCTCCGGGCTACATCACCATGGTAAACCCCAATCTTTACTGCAAGCTTACTATTTGAAATCAAAATAGATCCACTCATTCTAATCAAAGCAGATAGTTCTGCTTGGTGTGCTTTTTTATCTTTTAACTCTAGATGTGCCAACTCATGTTTAACATCATCTGTAAAGGACATTAAATATCACCATCTTATCTATATATCCAAAATTATTTTAGCAAGTTTATAAGGATCATGCCTAATAAAGTCTCCAGTTTGTATTAAATTAGCATCAATAACCTTAATACCTAAATTGTTTAAAATATCTCTATCATCTCTAACAGGATAAGCTCCTTCATATGCATACTTTTTTAAAAGTTTTTTATTACTTCCATTTTTATTTATCACTATATATTCAAATAGATTTTTCCCTATATGTTGATTTATAGCTTTCAGATGATCAGATGCACTATGATCAGTTGTTTCTCCTGGTTGTGTCATTATATTATTAATAAATACTTTTTTTGCACTACTTTTCTCTATGGTCTCTGACATATTTTTCACTAACAAATTAGGAATTAAGCTGGTATAGAGACTTCCTGGTCCTACTAATATATATTCTGCTTCAAGAATTGCATTTTTTGTTTTTTCAGTTATTTCAACATCTCCTGGTTTTAAAAATACTTTTTTAATCTTTTTATTAAAATTTGGTATTTCTGATTCACCAATAATCTCACTGCCATCCTCATATACAGCACCAAGATTAACCTTTTCATTTGTAGAAGGTATTACCTTACCCCTGATTGCTAAAACCTTTGAAGATTCTTCAACTGATTCTTCAAAGTCACCAAGAACCTCTGTCATAGCAGCGATAAAGAGATTGCCAAAACTATGCCCTCTAAGATCTCCTTCTTTATGGAACCTATATTGAAATAAATCTTCCATTAAGGTTTCTTTATCAGCAAGAGCAACTATACAGTTTCTAATATCACCCGGTGGTAAGATATCAAGTTCATTTCTTAATTTGCCCGAACTGCCTCCATCATCTGCTACAGTTACTAAGGCAGTTATATTACTGGAAAATTCTTTTAATCCTCTAAGTAGGTTTGAAAGTCCAGTACCTCCACCTAATGCAACTATTTTAGGGCCTTTTTGTAGTTGATTTTTTTTAAATAATACATTTACAAAATCATCATCTTTATAGATCTCTTCATTTAACTTTTTTACAAATCTATTTCCAGCATAAGTTAAAAGAGCTAGTGATATAATAATTAAAACTATACCTATTACCATATTTGTATAATAATTTAAAGTACCACTTAAACCTGTTACTATTTCATATATTCCTTTAATTATATAGTCAACAATATTTATCTGTAAAAGCAAAGCAATTCCGGTACTAAGTAAAAGTAAAGCTAATATACCTATTACAAACCATCTTTTAATACCAAGTCCGGGATAGAGCCATTTCCATAATTTCATAGAACCACTTCCGATTTATTTATTTATATCTCGGTGGTTAACAGTAGCCTTATAACCCATATCACTTAAAATATTTTTTAATTTTACAGCTGTAGTTACTGAGCGATGGTGTCCACCTGTACAACCAATTGCAATACTAAGATGACTTTTACCTTCTTTTTCATACTCAGGTACTAAAAAATTTATCAAATCAAAAAACTTATCATAAAACTTACTGGTATTTGGCCACTTTAATATATAATCTTTTACCTCTTGATCAAGCCCAGTTAACTTTTTTAATGAATCAACATAGTAAGGATTGGCTAAAAATCTAACATCAAAGACCATATCTGAATCCATTGGTATACCATATTTAAAACCAAAAGAGATAATATTGATCGCCATACTTTGTAGATCTTCTTCATTAGATATATAATTTCTTTTAAGTCTTTCTTTTAACTCCTTAATAGATATGTCAGTTGTGTCTATGATATTATTTGCCTTTCCTCTTAGTTGTTCAAGTCTTTTTCTTTCCTTTCTTATTGCATCTAAAACTCGCCCCTCTTTTTCTAGAGGATGGCGTCTTCTTGTTTCCTTATATCTATCAACTAAAGTTCGATCAGATGTCTCTAAAAATAGAATTTCATGCTCTATCTGGTTTTCTTCCAAATAGTTTAACTTTTCAGTTAGATCATCAAAAAACTTTCCACCTCTTATATCTGAAACTACTGCAATTTTATCAAGCTCTGAATGAGAACAAAGTTCTGCAAATTTAGATAATAAAACAGGAGGTAGGTTATCAACACAAAAGTAGCCACTATCTTCAAAATAATTTAATGCTGTCGATTTACCAGCTCCAGATATTCCTGTAATTATAATAAATTGCATCTTATACACTCCTGTTTTCTAACCTCATTTTATAATATTATTAATAGGTTGTAAAATTTACTTAAGACTTAACAAAGGATAGGAAAGTCTTTTTCTCTTAAAGAAAATTCAGCTGGTAATAAACCAGCACACTCACCATCAATATCTATCAAGACTCTTTGATCAGAGTCTAAGACGATCTTTTTGCCTTTGATATAATCAATTTTAGGATAATAAATATGGGTACCTTTATAGGCTTTGTATAGATTTAATATAGTTTCAATTTTGTTTAAATTACCGAGTATAACAATATCAAAAAACCCATCATCAATCAGTGCTTCCGGTGCAATATGCATACCTCCACCAAAATATTTACCCAAACTTACCATTACACTGTTAAGTACTCCCTTCTTTATTACCTTTTGATCTACTTTAAGTTCCATTTCTTTATTTTTATATGTAATTAATGTCCTTATTACTCCCCAGATGTAGGTGATTAATCCACCCATAACTTTAGATGATCGATTAACATACTCAACAGTAGCCCCACCTAAACCAGCATCTGCAGTATTAATAAAGTACCGTTCTATTTGATTGTGATCAAAATCAAGGTACTTTACCTTGCCTAAGTCAACCCATCTTTTTTTATATCGATGATAGGTTTTTATTACCTCTGCAACCTCTTTTTTTAAACCCAGTGTTTTTATATAGTCTGAACCGGTCCCCTGTGAAAAAACTAAAAGAACTGCTTTTTCATTTATTAACTTCCCATTATTAAAAAAGCCATTTACAACCTCATTAACTGTACCATCACCACCAACAGCCATTATCGTCTGATAACCCTCTAAAAGTGCTTCTTTTGTTAACTCGATAGCATGACCGGGGTAAAGAGTCTCTTTGATCTTTAAGTTTAACTTGTTTTTTTCAAACTCTTTTTGATGGGTAGGCCACCTTTTTTTAGTTTTTCCATTTGATGAAACAGGATTAACAATTGTAAATATAGTATTTTCTTTAGCTGTATTATCTTTAACATTTTTATTAATCAATAATCTCACCTACATAGTATATAATTTCTTTTTTAGTTAGAAGAATCCTCTTTTGTACTTTAAAGATCTCAATTTATAATCTTAATATTTAAAATAATTTATACTAAAATTCCTTACTTCACTCATATAAAAAACCACCTTTAATAGGTGGTCATCTTTTACTCAGAACTAACTTTGCACTATCTAAAAAAGAACTTTCGGATACTGCCAGTATTTTGAGTACCTCTTTTTTCTTAATTTTTATTTTTTGATTTAAATAAAAAAGATCAGGATTATCTTCAATAAGTCTAAGAGTAGAATAACCCATTGCATTATTGACAGAATAAAACTTTTTATATCCTGACAATCTATCAGGTACTGCATCATAGTATTTAATTAAAGCATCGGAATGTTTTTTTACATTTGAAACCATCTTATTTAAAGCAATTAAAGCCTGATCTTGATACTTTTTATCTATTAATTTTTTTTCTGTAATATTAAGCTCTTCTAAAGGCCAATAATGTTTTTTATGATTGATAATATCTATTTTTATATCCCTAATTATATTAACCTTTTGTAAAAAAAGACCTGATTCAACAAAGTTTTTCTCTAAAATCTTTTTATCTTTTTTACTTACTTTTATCTTTTCTATTATTAAATCTGTTAAAAAACCACCAACAGTACCGGCCACATAATAACAGTATTCATTTAGCTGATTAAAGGTTTTAACTTCCCTGTCAAGATATTTTTTCATTCCTACTTTCATCTCATCTAACCAGCGATAAGATATTTCTTTTATATTATTATCAAAAGTATTAAAGCAGCTGGCTAACTTATCTATATTTTTAACCAAATGTCTAATTGAATTATCAAAGTAAACTGCCATCTTTTTTATATCTTCGATTAAAGACTTTTCAACCTCTGTAGAAGGATCAAATACTGATACTACTTTATCCATATATTTTTTTCTTGTCGATATTTCTATTTCTCCCTCATCTTCAAAACTATCTAACAGTCTATCTATTAGATAAGTTACCATAACTTCCTTTCTTATTTCACTATCTATAAGTGGTATTGTAAGTGCAAAACTCCTTGATACCTTGGGTAGTATATTCCTACAATAGTCAATCGGTTTTCTGTTCTTTTTTGTCAGCATTATTATTTACACCTGACCTTTTAATGATTATAATACGTAGTAGATAAACAACTAAAATGCAACATAAAAAGATTATTAAATAGATAATATAATCTTTTTCACTAACACCATTGTTTTGACCAGTATAAATTGGTTCTATCTGGGGATAATCTTGACTAAAGTTGCTTAAAATATCGACTTGGTTTTTATCAGGAGGAACAATAAGATCGATAACCCTTGGTGCATATTTTAGATCATGATTATCTGGTGCAGCAAAAAACCAGGAGTTTTTATCTTCCCTTATACCCCTATAATGTCCATACCCAAATGGATCAAACCCTCCTATTAATACATAAAGATAAGAATTTTTAAGAGGTCCAATTTTTTCTTGAGCGACTTTTAAATTTATCTTATTATCTGAAACCTTAATAAGAGGATCTTTTATAACCCAGGGAACTTTATCTCCTGTTACCGAAAAGTCTATTACATCTTTATCTTTATCTTCAGGTTGATAAAGACTAATCCACCAGCCATTAATTTTTAAATACTTATCCCAGGCATAGTCAGGATTTAATCTTACCTGAGCCCCTACTTCAAATAAATCAAGTGATCCTCCTTTTTGATTATCAATATATAGATCAATTAAAGGAAGACTAAAACCATACCTTGAATTCCATACATCTATTAAGTTTACAAATTGAAATTCAAAGTTATAATAATCTTCGCTCTTCATTATTTTGAACTCTATTAAATCAAAAAGACTTTCCCCTTTTTTAAAAATTTCATTTTGTGGATATAGATAATAACCAGGGCCATAATCATCTCCTTGAGGATCAATAATTGAAAAAATTACCTCATCCTCTGCTTGAATTGAAACAACCACTGCTATAATAAATATTAATAAAAAGATAAAAGTTAGGTACTTACTGATTAACTTCAATATAGTCACCCCGGCAGATATAGTTTAAAGCAAATCATCTCCCATTGCCACTGCAACAGCTCCCAAAACACCGGTATTTTTACCTAACTCAGCTTTTTTTATAACTAAGTTTTCTAGATTAGGTTTTAAAGCTCTCTCTTTTAAACTTTCAACCATCTGATCGATAAAAAGTGATTCTGCACTCATAACTCCTCCACCCAATACTATTATTTCAGGATCAAATAAATTAACAACATTTGCGATCCCAACCCCTAATAAATTACCGGTTATTTTAAATATCTCAAGAGCAAGATAATCACCCTTTTTAGCGGCCTCTGCTACTAAAAGAGCATCAATCTTATCTAAATCTCCTTTACATAATTTATATATCAAATTATCCTTGTTATCTAAAACAGCATCCTTTGCTCTACGGGCAATAGCAGTTCCTGAAGCAACTGCTTCAAAACAGCCTTTATTACCACATCCACACTGATATACACTTTCAGGTACTAATGTCATATGCCCTATTTCTCCTGCATTACCCTTGCCGCCGTGGAAAATACGTCTATTTATAATTATTCCCCCACCAATACCAGTACTAATTGTAATATATACTATACAGTCTGCTTTTTTTCCTGCTCCAAAATAATTTTCAGCCAGGGCTGCTGCATTAGCATCATTTTCTAGTACTACATCTATACCATTAATCTCATTAAGAATTTTTACAATTGGAACATTTTTCCATGATAAATTTGAATTTTCTATAATGATACCTTTTTCATAATCTAATGGGCCCGGACTTCCAACACCGATCCTAATAATACTTTCTTTTTGTACCTCGCTTTTATCAACAACTTTATCAATACTTTCTTGAATATTTCTCATAATTACTTCTTGACCTAAATCAGCTTCAGTTGGTTTTTTAGCTTTTGATAATATATTTCCTTTTTTATCAGTTAAAGCTGTTAATATCTTTGTACCTCCAATATCTACACCGATATAGTATTTTTTCTTCATTTAAGGCCCAACTCCCCAATATCAATATTTTCATATTCACTACCCATTTCAATGCTGGCATTTAAAATCATAAGACTTAAAAAGTTTAATAGAAGTAAAGCCATTCCGAAACCTGTAAATATTAACACCGACGAAATTATTAAAACTATTAAAAACCAGATAAATGAAAAAACAATATTATCTAATGTAACTAAAAATGCATTTTTAAATACATTTCTAATTTTATTTTCTTTATCTAAGACAAGAAAACCCCAGAAAAAAGCCTGTAACATCGAAAAAAATATTATTATATATAAAACTAATACAGCTAATATTAACATAAAAATACTATCTACACCTTTTCTTAAAAAATATACTAAATCAGTAAAAAGTACTAGATAGACTAAAAATGTTAAAAGAAAACCTAAAAAACCTCTTTTAAAGCTTTTAAAAATATAACTAAAATAACTCTTTATTATAAAATTATTTGTCTTTAAATAATCATGACTAATTTCAAGACCAGCAATCAATAATGGTCCTAAAAATATTAAAGGAATAATTAATAAATAATAAAAACCTGTTATAAGGCCTATATAACCGAAAAACAAAGAAATAGTAGTTAAAATAAACCAA
>JAIPEX010000098.1 GCA_021736945.1 Halanaerobiales bacterium
TGTATATAATTTATTAAAAATAGATACGGATAGTTACCTTAAGTAGACCATTAGCTCAATTTGGCAGAGCAACTGACTCTTAATCAGTAGGTTCGGGGTTCGAGTCCCCGATGGTCTACCATTTCTATGTGTTGATATATTAGGGTTTATAACACTTTTAAACTTATAGGCAATAGTGGTAATTTGGTAATAATTCAGCAAAATCTTAGCATAGAAAATAAGAATAATAGTTAAAAGATAAAAATGAATAACAAAAAAAATACGAATAAGCAATAGCCCTTCGAAAGAGGGGCTCAGATTGTAGACAAAGCGCATTAGGCAACCAAGCTTAATGCGCTTGATTTTGTTGAACTGATTCTAAAATTGAAAAACAAAGATAATTGAGAAAAAACAGGAGTTAAAGGACCTAATAATCCCTGTTTTTTCTTCATTTTAGCCAGTTTTTTAAGATTCATGCACGCAAAAGTAAGCCCGACTTTCATTTTCATTCGGGCTTTTCCATATTCTTGAGTATATCTCATACCATGATTCTCTTTGGCATTTCCAAAAATTCTTTCTATTGTTTCTTTTCTCTTTTTGTATATTATTTTAGTGCCTAATGTATGTCGAATATCTTCACATTTTTCGATGTATTTTTGCCAGACATGTCGTGTAACAACTTTTGTATGATTTTTACTATTTGTACATTGATTTAAGTCAGGACAAGCTTTACAGATATTTTTATCGCTTTTGTATTCTCTGTATCCATTTCGATTTGTTGTAGAATATTTAAGCACATGATTATTAGGACAAATATAACAATCATAATATTGATCATAAACATATTCTTTTTTATAAAAAAAACCTTTCTTAGTCATTGGTCTTTTATACGGTAAAACTGGTGTGATCCCATCTTCAATTACTCTTTTTGCTATCGCAGGTATTTTATAACCTGCATCCATTACAACTGTTTGGGCTCCCAAATCTTTAACTTTTTCATATATCTCTGGAAAAGTGGTGCTATCATGCTTGTTTCCTGCATGTATAGTATAGCCTAAGATCCAACCATTTTTATCACAGGCTGTTTGACTTGTATAAGCAAAAACTCGTTTGTGTTCTCCCTTATGAAATAATCCACTTTCTGGGTCGGTAGTACTTGTATTAACTTTTTTTGTTTTATCCTTATCTTCTTTTTTCTCTTTAAGAGGCTTTTTGCCGTGCTTTTTTCTATCATTTTTTATTTCTTCTTTTAAATCTTTTTCATAAAAGCGGGATTCTTTTTTTACTACCTTTTTAATTGATTTATTTTTGTTTGCACAAGCTTTTATATGAGTTGCATCTATGTATGTAGTTGTTGGATCTACATAATCAAATTTAAAACATTCTTCCAATATCTTAATAAATATTTGCTCAAATAAATCTGTATTTTTAAAACGACGAGTATAGTTTTTACCAAAGGTGCTGAAGTGAGGAACTTTTTGGGTGAGATCTAATCCTAAAAACCAACGATAAGCTATGTTAACTTCGATTTCTTTTATTGTTTGTCGCATACTTCTTATACCATATAAATATTGAATTAATGGTATTTTTATTAACATAGCAGGGTCTATACTCGGGCGACCAAGATTTGAAGAATACTTATCTTCAACTAAATCATAAATGAAGTCAAAATCGATTGCTCTTTCAATATCTCTTAACAAGTGATCTTTGGGGACTAAATCCTCTATTGCAAAAAACTGTATTTGATTTCTTTTTAAATCATTATTTTTACTCATCATTTTTTCCTCACCTCTTATATATATTATATCATAAAAGTGGCTTAAAGTCTTTATATATAAGGGTTTTTAAGGCTTTTTTTAATAAAAAAAGTCACAAGATATTTGTGTTTACCTTGTGACTTTGTCTACAGTCTGAGCCCCTCGAAAGAGGGGCTATTTGTCGTATGGGGCTCGTAAATTTAAAAGAATGTAGGTGGAATTAGATTTCTAGCAGTGCCGTTTTCGTCGTATCGGAATTTGAACTGATAATGATAAGGTGTTTATCGCAATGTAGAATTTGAAGAGTCTGAGGTAAAACTAGTCCCCCACATTATCAAAGGTGGTATTTTGCTATGGTGCCTTCTGCAAAACGGGGTAGTTCGATGCGGCTTGGGGAGTAATAATAGAAGTGTATAAAGAATAACAAGAAGTTATTAGAATTGAAATGGTAAAAGGTAAAGTCCATTTTGAATAGCTCGAGGAATTAATGATGAGAATCTGTTTATGCTGAATGGTGAACTACTTTAAATCCTTTATAAGGTGGGATAAATTATATCTTCAAAAATGAAGTTAAATTAGTGGATAAGATACGATTATGGCTGTTTTTTAGACAACAGTGAGAAATACTACGAATGAAATACTATAATACACATAATCGATTAAATCTAATTTTAGACATTTTATGTATTATAATTAATAAGATAAAAACCGTGCATTAAACCTTGCAATTAATATAATTTAAAATATTTATATATATATAAAGGAAAATTAGTAAAGTTAAAGAAAGTAATAAATAGAGGAATTATAGATATCGATGAATATCTGGGGGGATTAGATGACTGATGAGACAAAGCATATTTTGAGATATGGAACACATGCAGATAAAAAATTTATTGATAATAAAGATTTTTATTTTGATTGGTTAGCATTTAATGGTAATATGGTTGCATTTACTCCTGGAGCAATAGCAGAATTTATAATGCAGAATTTATTAAAATCTGATAATAGCAAGGGTTTTTTCATTGATCCAATTACTCATGCTTTCCAACATGACTTAAGTAAAATAAAATCTTATAGTAAAAAAGAGAAAAAGGAAACAATAAAATTATCAATAGAAAAACTAATTAATTTTTATGGTGAACCTGTAAAAAATGCAATATTAGATAAAGATATATCCATAGTACCATCTGATTTCAAAAGTAATAATAGTATAGATGTTAAATTAGTAAAGAATTTTAGTGAAAATGTTATTAAATTTCAATTAGATGTTACTATAGATAAATTGAAGGAAAAAGGTTATTTGGATTATATAGAAGATGGAAGTGAGTTAATTTCAAATCTTGAACCAGAATTTTTAATACCACCCTATTTTTATATGACTGAAAGTACTTATGAAGATTGGTTACCAATAAATTTGGAAATGTTAAAAGCTGTTAAGGAGAAATATACTCATAAAAAGGTATATGCTCAGATAGTGGTTTCTAAAGATATTTTTATGGCTCCCGAATTTTTAAAAAAAGTCAAAACAAGATATGCAGAAATCAATCCGGATGGAATCCTATTATGGATAGATGATTTTAATGAACATGAAGTTTCTAAAAGTTTTCTAATTCAATATGCAAAATTAGTAAAATATTTTTGTAATCATAATATAGAGGTTATTAATTTGTATGGCGGCTATTTTTCTATACTTTTAACCGGCTTTTATGAAGAAAATAACTTTAAACTTCATGGAGTAGGACATGGTTTAGAATATGGAGAGCATAGGTCTGTGGTACCTGTAGGTGGAGGTATTCCCACTTCAAAATATTATTATTATCCCCTTCATAATAGATTAAAGTATAGAGAAGCTACAGAATTATTGATAGAAAAAGGTATACTTGATAATAAGGATATTAGTAATAAAGAAGCAGCTGAGATGTATTTTGAAGAGATTTGTGACCAAAAAATATGTAAAGATGAAATTATTAAAGAAGATATAGATAATTTTAAAGAATTTGAAAGCACTGAATTTTTCGAAGTGGAGATAAAGGGTTATAAGCAGAGAAGAAGATATGCAGACCGGCAAACAAGACGAGTTTGTTTATTACATTATTTATTAAATAAAAATAAAGAATTTCGAGAAGTAAAAAGTATTGATTTAGATGATGAAATACAAAGATTAAGAAAGTCATATAATGAATATTTAGAGTTAAATGTATTAAGCTGGGAATCTTTAATATATTTAAAAAATTGGTTTGAAGCTTTAGAGAGTTTAAAGGTGAATAATTGATGGATAAAAAAGTATATATTTTTGGGGCAGGAGCATCAAAAGCAGTAAAGATGCCCATCCAAAACCAACTTTTAAATAAGATATTTTCTTTTGATAGAGAATCAATTAATACAAATATTAATTTTTTAAATGACAAGAAGGATGACTCATTTACTTTTGATGTAATTAGTCAATTTACTGAATTCAATAATAAAAGGAAAATACTAGCCGATTTTATTATTATGAATTTTTCCTCAAATAAAATAAAACAATTTTATAATGATATTTTTGGGGATAGAAATAAATATAATATATCAAATAGTATTTATTCAAAATCAATTTTTATAAATAGAGAACACAATAAAAAATGGAATGAGATTTTTGATAAAATACAAGAAATTGATGTTGCTTTAGAAGATATATTTACTTTATTAGATAAAGCATTAATATTAAAAGAAAATTTTAAAATTTATTCTGACGATAATCTTAATGATATAAAAAAAGCTTTGCATGATTGTATTTTATATATTTTAGCCAACAACATGCAACATGACAGTGATTTGTATAAGCATATAGGTGATTATTTTGTGAATGAAAGATTAAAACATAATTTAGAAGATGATCCTTATTCAATTATTTCATTAAACTGGGATATTTTACTGGATCATTATATTACTAACGCTTGTAAAAAACAAGAAGAGGATATTCAACTAGACTTTTGTTATTATAATAATGATTTAAATGATAAACCTACTTCAACATTATTAAAGGCTTCAGAAATATATAATATTAAATTAATGAAGTTACATGGCTCGATGAACTGGTTAATGTGTAATAATTGTGGGCGAATTTTTACTGATTATATTAATAATATTTCTCTATCAAGTTTAGATGATTCAAATAAGGGTATCAAGTGTAAGTATTGTCAGCAGTTAAATAGAAATTATACTTTAAAAAGCTCTATAATTACCCCGACATTTCTAAAGGATTTTGAAAATATACATTACAAAAATATTTGGCACAATGCTTATTTGGATTTATGTGAGGCTGACAAGATTATCTTTATTGGTTATTCCTTACCTGCTGCAGACTTTGAGTTAAGATATATATTAAAACGAGCTATTAAACCTGAAGCTGAAATAGTTGTTATCTTACATGAGAATGATAAACCCGATAAATATTTAAATTTAGTTAATGATGGTGATGATGTGGATAGATCACTATTAAGATATAGATTAGACCTTCCATGTTATAGATATAAGGCGTTTTTTCATAATCACAAAATTGATTTTCAGTATAATGGAATTAGAGGCTATTTTGATTGTTAAAAATTGTTTTTTATATAGAAGGAGGGTGATTACAATTTGTGATCAAATAACAGGTAAAGATTTATTATTATTATTATTATATCTTCCAGGAAAATCGAAAAGTGTTAATGAAGAGATTAGAGGGAAAACTCGTATAACAAAAATGATTTTTTTATTTGAAAAAGAATTTGCTGACCAATTTGATAATATTGATAAGAATTCATTGCCGGAATTTTTTCCGTATGATTATGGCCCTTTTTCTAAAGAACTACTTGAAAATATAAGGTTTTTTAAAATGATAAATTTTATTGAAGAAAAGAGCACCGACATTAAAATGGAAGAAGCTGAAGTTGATGAGCATATAAATGAGATTAATGAAGATATTGGATATGGTGAAAATGTTGGCATTTATGAAGTTCCTATCACAAATGAAGTTTCATATCGTTTAACAAAAAAAGGATTAGATTATGTAGAAAATAAAATTATTGATAAAATAAATGAGGGTCAAAAAGAATTTTTAATAGAATTTAAGAAAAAGATTAATTCATTATCATTAAATACAATATTAGATTATGTTTATAATAAATATCCCGACCAGGCAAAAGAATCAAAAATCAAAGATAGATATCTAAATTGAGGTGTATAAATTATGACTGAAGCAGATATGGTATTAGACTGTTATAATAATTTAAAGCAATTAAGTGAATATAAAGATATTATTTTAGAGGTTCCTTATTTATCAAGATCAATAGATATGATTATTGTAGATAGACAGGATAATATTATTAGTGTAGAATTTAAGTTATCTGATTGGAAAAGAGCTATCCAACAAGCAAAGGATCATAGTATGGGTTCAGATATGGCCTATATTTGTATGCCAGAACCAGCTCAAGGATTTAAAAAGAATTTTATAGATAAATTAAAATTGAATGGTATAGGATTATATGTATATGATAATGATAGTAGAGATAATATATGTCCGTTGAGAGAATTAATTCAACCTAAACCGAGTAACAGCAAATGGCGTCCACATGTGGATAGTTTAAAAAATATTATAGAGAAAATTTCTAACAAGAGAATTTTTTATTAACTATTACTTTTTGTATTGGAGGATTTTATGAGTTTGGGTGAGTTTGTGATTAAATACCAAAGTATTATTGCAGCTTTTTTTGGCGTAAGTATAACATTATTATTTACTTATTGGATAAAGTATTCAGGAAATATTATAACAAAAGTATATAGTTGGGATGTATATTTTTATGAAACTAATAAACATATGGATATCATTCCTTCAAAACATCATGATGAATATGATGTGATTTTAGCAGATTTAGAAGTTATTTTTTTTAATGAAACTGAAATAGATAAGAGTTTAAAGGATGTTCAATTAGTAGTTGGGGAAAAATTAATAAAATTAAAAGGAACAATCAATTTGCCTTCTCGGCAACATACAAAAGTTGAATTACATGGTTCAGTTAAAAATAATAGGAATCAAGTTCAGAATTTAGTTGGGATTAATGTTAAATTGCAAGCAAGTTATATGGATCGCAATTTATTATTGAGAACCAAAGAAAAAACAATAGAGAAAGAATTAGGAGTAGTTAAAGAATATTAATTGCCATAAAAGTGCAATAATTCTTAAAAAAAGTAAATTTATATAGAATATTAAATGTTTGATTCTTATCTTAGTTTCTTAAATATCAATGAATATTAAGATTAAAAAAAGCATTGAAGAGCCAGAGTATAACTTGAAATCCGGTGAAGATAAAAAGTATTGGAATTTAAGATATTAATAATATTATAGTATTAGTAATTTATAACCAGCTTAGTCGCTGGTTTTTTATTTTGTAAAGATATCACATAAATGAGGGAATAATAATTATAGACATTTAAGATATTTCTTCGAAAACTAATTTAAATTCTTCATCACTTCTCTTAGCCTGGTATAATTTTGGGTTATGTTTATATTTGTCATAAATACTTAATACTTTTTTTTTATGTTCTGAACTAATTTTACAACCCAATATAATTTCAGAAATTACTTCAGCCCCAAACTGGAGAGCTACATTAGAATTATTATATAAGCCAAAACGGTATTCATCTTCATAATACCAATCTTTTGATTTTGTATACAAAAATTTTTCTAGATCTTCATGAGGATCTTTATTCATCATACTTTCAATAAAGCTAATTTGAGGCATGTATTTTTATAATTGATTTTTTGTAGGTCAAAAGTAAATATAGTCTGAGTTAAAATAAGGTGAAGTAAAGAAGTGAAAACTATATAGTAAAAAAATAAAGAGCAAAGCCTTATTTTTATCATAAATAAAGCTTTGCTCTAAATTATTTGTTAATCAGGATCAAATTCATTTTAGAAGTTTTGAAATCTATATAGATATGTTTGGTTTAAAGACTGTCTGAGGATTCGGGAAGTAGTTTCTATTAAGGTTCCTAACAGAGTTGGGAAATTAGTGTGTATGTGTAACGGTCTAAACCCTTACTATTGAAGTAATAGTAAGTTAAAACTAA
>JAIPEX010000099.1 GCA_021736945.1 Halanaerobiales bacterium
TGGAAAAATTAAGAAAAAAATATGATGATAAAGCGGCTAAACTCTCTGAGATTAGACAGAAACAGGCTGAACAGTTTGAAATAGATATTAAAGAACAGTTAAAAGATCTTGCAATGGAAAAAGCGAGGTTGAAAGTTCAATTTAAAAAGGCTGATCGTACCGAAACCGGTATTGACGAAGTTAAATTCTTGATTTCAACTAATCCTGGCGAAGAGTTGAAACCTTTAAGTAAAATTATCTCAGGCGGAGAACTTTCTCGGATTATGCTTGCTTTTAAAAATATCATGGCTGATATTGATAAGGTCGAAACTATTATCTTTGATGAGGTTGATAAAGGAATTGGGGGCAAGACTGCTCAGAAAATGGCAGAGAAGCTGTACCGGATTTCTAAAAAAAGACAGGTGATCTGTGTTTCTCACCTTCCCCAGGTGGCAAGTATGGGTGATTATCATTACTATATTAACAAAAATACTAGTGAGGACAAAAAGACTGTTACAAATATAAGGCGGTTGAATGAAAAAGAAACAATTGAAGAACTAGCAAGGATGTTAGGTGGAGTAAAATTAACTGATACAACAAAAAACCATGCCCGTGAAATGTTAAAAATGGCTAAAGAAAAGCAGGAAATTATTTAGTAAATTTTTATAAATTTACACTTTCCTGCTATAATTTTTTACTAAAATATAAAAATATTTCCATAAATAGAGGAATTATACTACTTTTATTGTATACGTTATAAGGGATATACTCATAATATATTCTAATAAATTTAAGGAGGAGTATTAATTTTGCAAAAAAATGATTTAACAGAAATTGTAATAGTAGATCAAGATGAGGATTTCACACAAAAATTCAAACAGGAGCTCAAAGATTCAGAGAAGTTGCAATGTATAGCAACAGCTAACGACGGTCATTCAGGTTTAGAATTAATTGTTGAAAAAGATCCTGACCATGTGGTTATTGACTTAATATTACCCCATATGGATGGATTAAGTATCTTAGATAGGTTACAGGAGAAAAATAAAATTAATGAACTTAACATAATTGTCCTTTCTTCATTTTTAAATGAACAGATGATTAAATTACTTCAAAATTATGAGATTGATTATTTTATGTCTAAACCGATTGATTTAGATTGTGTAAAAAGAAGAATTAAAGATATCGACCAAAATTATGATCTAAAGCAATATTCACAAAAAGTAAAAGAACAATCAGCTGAGGAAAATAAAAATGTAATTCTAAATTTAGAGATAACTAATTTATTAGATGAATTTGGCGTGCCTGCTAATATAAGGGGCTATTTATACTTAAGGAATGCAATCTTTTTAAGTATTTCAGATTTAAATCTAGTAAATTCAATTACTAAGAAACTCTATCCTGAAATCGCTGTTAAATTTGAGACTGAATCTAATCGAGTTGAAAGAGCAATTCGCCATGCAATAAAAGTAGCTTGGGAAAGAGGAAATCAAAGGAAAATAGCTGAATACTTTGGATATAGTATTTCTGAGACCATTGGTAGACCAACAAATGCACAGTTCATAGCCAAAGTAGCTGATAATTTCCGCTTAAAAAACAATATGATAATAAATTGAATAAATATTCAAACTTGTATAAAAATTATTGAATATTTCCCTCGTGTATTGTATAATATTTAATAAGTGAACAAAACTAAAATATTATGGGGGAGATAAGATGGCGTTTAATCTTAAAGGTAGAAGCTTATTATCATTACAGGACTTTTCTAAAGAAGAGATCAGTTATCTTTTGACACTTTCTAAGAACTTAAAAGACAAAAAAAGAGCGGGAATTAAAGGTGATAACTTAGCAGGAAAAAATATTGCTATGATATTTGAAAAACCTTCCACCCGAACCAGATGTGCTTTTTCAGTAGGAGCCAAAGATGAAGGTGGTATGCCGGAATACTTAGGCAAAAATGATATCCAGTTGGGTAAAAAAGAAACTGTTGCAGATACAGCCCGTGTATTAGGCCGTATGTATGACGGCATTGAATATAGAGGCTATAAGCATGAGACTGTTGAGATCCTAGCTGAATATGCAGGTGTACCGGTCTGGAATGGTTTAACTGATCAGTTCCATCCTACACAAATTTTAGCTGACTTTCTAACAATTGAAGAAAACTTCGGTTGCTTAGAGGGTGTAAATTTAGTATATGTCGGTGATGGTAGAAACAATATGGCAAATTCTTTGATGATGGGTAGTGCCATTATGGGTCTTAACTATACAATAGTTGCCCCCAAAGAACTTTGGCCAAAGCAAGAATTAGTAGACAAAGCTAAAGAATTAGCAAAAGATTCTAAAGCTACTATTGAAATTACAGACGATCCTGTGCAAGGTGTTAAGAATGCTGATGCAATTTACACAGATGTTTGGGTTTCAATGGGGGAAGAAGAAAAATTTGAAGAACGTATAGAAATGCTTAAACCTTATCAGGTTAACATGGAAATGATAGAGAATACTGAAAATGAAGATGTTATCTTTTTACACTGTTTACCTGCTTACCATAATACAGATACCATAAATGGAAAGAAAATGTATGAAGAGTATGGTTTAACAGAGATGGAAGTAACTGATGAAGTATTTGAAAGTAAATACTCCAGGGCTTTTGATGAAGCAGAAAACAGAATGCATACTATAAAGGCTGTTATGGTTGCTACACTGGGGAATCAATAAATAGTAATGCAAGAGGAAAGAATAACATTATTTACAGGAAATTTTGGCAGCGGTAAAACCGAAATTTCTTTAAATTATGCCCTTCATTTAAGGGAAAACAATAAAAAAGTTGCCGTAGTTGACCTTGATGTAATTAATCCATATTTTCGCTCCAGAGCTAAAAGTGAACTAATGGAAGAACATGATATTGAAGTTATCTATCCTAAAGAATTAAAACATGCAGATTTACCTATCATAACTGCTGATATCAAGAAATTACTTCAAAACGAAGAATACTATGGAGTAATCGATGTTGGCGGTGATGAAGATGGGGCTACAGTCCTAGGCAGTATTGCAGACAGTGTAAAAGAAACTGCTTATGAATTAAATTTAGTGGTAAATACAAAAAGGCCTTTTACAGATAATGTAGAAGGTATTATTAAGATGAAAGAAAAAATTGAAGCTGCATCTAAAATGAATATAGATAACTTGATATGTAACATAAACCTTGGTAAAGAAAGTAATGTTGAAATTGTTGAAAAAGGATATCCGATAATTAAAGAAGCAGCAAAAAAGCTAGATTTACCCATAAAATTTATTGCAATCAAAAAGGATTTAAAGGGTGATTTAGATAATTTAAACTATAAGGAAGAAATTTTTCCAATTGAGCGTTTACTAAAAAATACCTGGGATTAAATTACAAATCTGGAGTGAAATAATGAGTACTGAAAAGATAGATAAAGATAAAACAATTGAAGAACTTAGAAATATAATCCGCAAGAAGAATGTAATAATTAATTCAACCCATGATGGTTTAATTTCTGTAGATGAAGAGGGCAGAATTGAGCTATTTAATGATGCGGCAGAAAACATGTTTGCCCTGGATAGAAAAGAAGTTTTAAATGAAAAAGTAGAAGAAGTTATACCCAATACAAGACTTCATATCGTACTTAAAAATGGCGAATCAGAACTAAATCAGATTCAAAAAACCCATGAGACTACAATAATTACAAACCGAGTACCAGTAAAAGATAAAGAAAAAAATATAATCGGTGCTGTAGCTGTCTTTAGAGATATTACTGAAGTAAAAAATCTAGCTGAAGAAATTACTAATTTAAGAGAAATTAGAATTATGCTGGAAGCTATAATTAATTCAACTCAGGATGCAATAAGTGTAGTTGATGAAGATGGGGTAGGGATCTTAATAAATCCGGCTTATACAAGATTGACCGGTTTAACTGAAGAAGATATTATAGGTAAACCTGCTAATGTTGATATTGCAGAAGGACAAAGTATGCATTATAAAGTGCTCGAAACCGAAGAGCCGGTTAAAGGGGTCCGAATGAAAGTTGGCCCCAACAAAAAAGATGTTATAGTTGATGCTGCCCCGATCAAAGTAGACGGTGAATTAAAAGGAAGTGTAGCTGTAGCACATGATGTTTCGGAGATCAAAAAACTAACTGAAGAATTAGATCAGGCAAAACAAATAATTAGACAAATAAATGCTAAATATAGTTTTCAAGATATTGTTGGAGAATCCGAAACAATGCAGGCTGTTATCAACCAGGCTGAAAAAGCTTCTAGAACTCCAATTACAGTTCTATTAAGAGGGGAAAGCGGTACTGGTAAAGAACTATTCGCCCATGCTATTCATAATCACAGTGAACGCAGTAAACAGAAATTTGTTAGGGTTAACTGTTCTGCTTTAGCAGACAATATTTTAGAAAGTGAACTTTTTGGTTATACAGAAGGTGCTTTTACCGGAGCCAAAAAGGGTGGTAAAAAGGGACTTTTTGAAGAAGCAGATCAAGGAACAATTTTCTTAGATGAAATAGGCAAGATCAGTTTAAATTTGCAGTCTAAATTATTAAGGGTTATTCAGGAAAAAGAAATTTTAAGAGTTGGTGGCACTAGACCTATTGATATAGATGTAAGAATTATTGTAGCTACTAACATCAATTTAGAAGAAGCTATCCAGAGGGGTGACTTTAGGGAAGATCTTTATTACAGATTAAATGTATTTCCGATTTTTGTACCTCCCTTGCGGGAGAGAAAAGAAGATATCCCGTTCTTGATTCATCATATAATAACGAAATTCAATCAGGAATACGGTCGTTCAGTACAGGGCTGTTCAAAAGAAGCTATTCATTATCTTAAGGAATATGAATGGCCGGGCAATGTACGAGAGTTAGAAAATATTATCGGCCGCGCCATGATAAACTTAGGATTAAATGAAGATATTATAAAAAAAGAACATATACCTGATATAACCGGAGAAAATGATGACCAAGGTAGAGTTATTAGTCAACCTGATAGCTATTCACTAAATAATAATTCCTTAAAAGAGATTGTAAAAAGAACTGAAAAAGAAGTTATAAAAAAAGCCCTTAAAGAGACCAATGGAAACAGAAAAGAGGCGGCAGAGATTTTAGGAATTGCTGTCAGAAGCCTTTATTATAAAATGAACCAATATGATATAAACTAAATATACTGCAAAAACATGCCTGCAATCAACTGCAGGCATGTTTTTTATTGCAGTTGTGAAAAAAAGTGCAAAAAAGCTTTGCTGATAAGGGTTCCTATAAATATAGTATTTCTTAATTAAATAAAGAAAATTATGTTAAATAAACAAGGGTGGTATAGTTTATGCATTATATATAGGGTGCAAATATTATTTTCTAAGGGGGATAATTTTTAATGGAATTATTTAAGGAAATGGAAAAACACGGTCATGAACAGGTTATGTTTTTGCAGGACAATAAAGTCGGCTTAAAAGCTGTTATTGCAATTCATAACACTGTTTTAGGTCCCAGTCTCGGTGGTTGTAGAATGTGGGATTATGATACGGAAGAAGAAGTAGTAATCGATGCCCTTCGTCTTTCAAAGGGTATGACTTATAAGTCTGGTATTTCTGGTGTTGACTTTGGGGGAGCTAAATCAGTAATTTGGGGAGATCCGGAAGAAGATAAATCTGAAGGTATATTTAGGGCCCTAGGAAAGTTCATTAACACTTTACAGGGACGTTATTCTACAGGTACTGATGTTGGTACAACTTATGATGACTTTGTAATACTTAGAAAAGAAACACCTTATGTTGGTGCTTTACCAAAAGAATATGGTGGAAGTGGTGACTCTTCCATAGCAACTGCTTATGGTGTATTCCACGGTATAAAAGCTAGTTGTAAATATAAATATGGTAAAAAAGACTGTGATGGTCTAACAGTTGCAGTACAGGGTTTAGGAAAAGTTGGTTCTAAACTAACTAAACATCTAATTGATGCTGGTTGTGAAGTAATCGCAACTGATATAAATGAAGAGTATATTGAAAAAGGAAAAGAACTAGGAGCAGAAATTGTAGAACCTGATGAGATATATGATGTAGATTGTGACATCTTTTCTCCCAATGCCCTAGGTTCAGTTATTAATGAAGATACTATTGATAGACTTAAATGTGATATTATAGCTGGAGCTGCAAATAACGTATTAGCAAACCATAGTTTTGCCGATAAGCTCCGTGAAAGAGATATCCTTTATGCACCTGATTATGTAATCAATGCAGGAGGTTTAATTCAGGTTGCTGATGAACTAGGAGTTGGAGGATATAACGAAGAAAGAACCATGAAAAAATGTGAAGGTATTTATGATAAATTACTACAAATCTTTAAAATAGCAGATCAAAAAGGAATAACTACTGTTGATGCTGCTGACCATATGGTTGAAGAAAGAATCGCGATGATGAAAGCAATTCATAACATAAGGGGGTAATGTGATTGCTTAAAAATATAGATGAATTAATAAATGAAGCTAAAAAAACAAAACCCCTCAGATTGGCGGTTGTTGCTGCTGGTGATGAAGTTGTTGTAGACAGTATCAAAAAAGCAGCTAAAGAAGGTATTGTAGAACCGATTTTAATAGGGGAACAAGGAAAAATTGAAGAAATTGTTGCTGATAAAGGTTTAACTGATAAAGTAATGGTAATGGGCACCGATTCTAAAAAAGAATCAGCCCACAAAGCAATGGAATTTATTCAAAAAGGTGAAGCTGATTATCCGATGAAAGGACATATCAGCACTAGTATAATACTTAAAGCTTTACTTGATAAACAATATGGATTACGTGGAGATAATATTTTAAGTCTTGTTACCTTGATTTATCTTGAAAAAGAAAAGAGATTTGTCATTTTGACTGATGGTGGAATGAACATTAGTCCATCACTTGAAGATAAAGTTGATTTAATTAATAATGCTGCTCATATGGCAAAAGCGATTGGTATAGAAAAACCTAAAACTGCTGTATTAGCAGCAGTAGAAGCTGTTAATCCATCAATGGATGCTACTTTAGATGCGGCTGCTCTTTCCAAAATGAGTGACCGGGGACAAATTAGTGCTGAAGTAGATGGACCTCTTGCTTTTGATAATGCAATTAGTAAAAAGGCAGCCGAACATAAAGGAATAGACAGTAAGGTAGCAGGAGATGCAGACATTCTTTTAGTTCCTGATATTGAAGCTGGGAATGTATTATATAAGTCACTTGTTTTTTACGGCAATCAACCATCTGCAAGTGTTGTTTTAGGGGCAAAAGTACCTCTAGTCATTACTTCAAGGGCAGATAGTTCAGCTACTAAGTTTAATTCAATTGCACTTGGGAAAATTATGACTGAGGATAATAATATTATTTAGGGAGGAAGATTTTAAATGAAAAAACTTTTTGAAAGATTAGAACTTGATGACTATGAACAGGTAGTTTTTAACTATGATGAGGCATCTGGCTTAAAGGCAATAATTGCAATTCATGATACAACATTGGGACCTGCTTTAGGTGGAACAAGAGTTTGGAACTATGATAGTGAAGAAGAGGCTTTAAATGATGTATTGCGTTTATCTAAAGGTATGACATATAAATCAGCTGCTGCTGGTCTAAATTTAGGTGGTGGAAAAGCAGTAATTATCGGTGATCCGGAAGAAATTAAAAGCGAAGAACTTTGGAGAGCTTATGGACGTTTTGTACAGAGTCTAAATGGACGCTATATTACTGCTGAAGATGTAAATACTACTGTTGATGATATGCAGATCGTGGCAGAGGAAACTGGTTTTGTTACAGG
>JAIPEX010000100.1 GCA_021736945.1 Halanaerobiales bacterium
TATGTTTTATGTAGATTGGCTGGAATGAAAAGTAAATATGCTGAAAAAGTTGCATATTCTTCACAGTATGTGGTATAATTGCATTAAATAATAGGCTATTTTACACAAAAGCCTACAAAAGGGTGTAATTATGATTTCAATTAATAAACTTAAACATGAATTTCATAAAAATGGTGGAGTAATGAAAACTTGTGAACTTAATTCTCTTGGTTTAAGTAGTCGTCAAATTAAGAGATTACTTGATGATCAGATAATATCCAGAATTAAACATGGTTATTATATACTATCAAATACCACTCCCCGTGAAGAAGTAATTATTTCTCGTTTATTTCCCAATGCTATTATATATCTAGAAAGCGCACTTCTACATTATAATTATACTGACCGTATTCCAAATGCATGGCAAATTGCAGTTAAGAAACATAGTAATCCGAATAAATATGATATTTCTTATCTTCCTGTGAAGCCTTATTATATAAAGGAAAAATATCTTAATATTGGAATAAATACAGTTGATATAGATAAAGCAACTGTAAAAATTTATGATTGTGAAAAAACAATTTGTGATGTACTTAGATATGAAAATAAACTTGAAAATGAAGTGTTCACCAATGCTATTAAAAGATATATAAATGATAAAAATAAAAATATTAGGCGTTTAATGGAATATGCTAAAAAACTCAAAGTTACTAAAAAGGTACAAACTTATATTGGGGTGTGGGTTTAATGGCGGATATTGCAGCTTCTGTTTTATCAAAACTCAAAATAAAAGCTAACGAAAATAATTTGCAATTTCAACAAATGTTAATTCTTTTCTGCCAGGAGGAGTTTTTAAGAAGAATTTCTAAATCAAGAATAAATGAAGCCTATCAAAAAAGTTTTGTAGATATTTTAAGAAAATCAATTATGACTGCAGCTACCGGTAAAAACTTAGTTACTATTGGTATAGAACCAACTCATCCAGAAACAGGTTATGGCTATATTCACTTTGGTGATAAATTACATACCATAGATGGATAAGATTTGAAGGAGGTAACATTAGATGAGTATTTTAGTTACAGGAGGATATTGTGTTTTCTTTAGTTGCACTTATTATTTTATCACCAATAATACTTATTACATCTATTTTAATTAAACTTGATAGTAATGGTCCTGTTTTTTTATTGTCAGGAAAGAGTCAGTAAAAATGATGAGATATTTAAAGTTTTAAAGTTTCGGACCATGGTTAATAAGGCAGAAAAAGAAAGTGGTCCAACCCTGGCCGAAGAAAATGATACCAGGATCACAAGAATTGGGCGGTTTTTAAGGAAAACAAGGAATTGCCATTATTATTGCCCTATCACTTGTTTTTGTCCTGGTCTATCTTGTTAAACATTATCCCAGTGGCTTTTTAATCCCGATGATTATGATCCCGGGGTTCAGGATGAGCTTTTTGAACATGACTACAGTGTAAGTGAGGCGGAAAAGATGGTCCGGGAAGCTGTGGTAGTTAAGGAAGGTTCTCATGGTGGTGGCCACAATGGCTGAGATAACACTTCAGTTTTCTGTAGTCTGTGAATGGAGTGACGGCAAGAATATCAGGAATGTAATCAATGGCTTTACTCCCGGTCGGATAGAATAGTTTTATATTGTCAATAAGTGGATCTGGGATGAGCGGCAGGAGGAGAAGAGGGAAGACTCTGGAGCGAATCAAAAAAGTTGATGATAAAGGTAATGTAGTAGTCGGTAAACATTATGGGATAGATACTAAAGATTCTATTATCCACAGTCCGGACAAGGTGATAACCACCATTGGACTGGAGAATGTAGTTATTGTTGATACTAATGATGCTATTTTAATTTGTGATAAAAAGAGAGCTCAGGAAGTAAAGGAGATAAGAAAGATACTGGCAGCAGTACAAAAATGATGACCTACCGGTGATAGTACCTATATTGATCTATCACGGGGAACGTGATTGGGATAAGGGTGACAGGTTAGCCAACATTTTAGAGAAACCACTGCCGGGGTTTGAGAAGTTCGTGCCAGATTATAATTTCTTGCTTTATGATTTTTCTGATTTGACAGAAGGGGATATCAAGGGCAATATAAAACTTAAGATTTTATCATATCTGTTTTCGAAAATTTTCAGTAGAGATTTACAAAAAGCACTAGAAAATGTGATTCCTTTATTATTAGAGTTGCACTATCAAAACACAGCTAGAGATTATATACTGACAGTATTGAATTATATTACGAATGTTTTTGGAGAGATAAAAACCATAGAAGATTTAAAAAAAGAAGTCGAAAAAGTCTCCAGAGAGGGGAGGGAGATGGTTATGACTTTTACTCAAGAGATACTTGAAGAAGGAAAAAAAGAAGGAAAAATTGAAAATATGCAAGAAATGCTTGAATTTTCTTTAGAAGTAAAGTTTGGTGTTATTAGTAAATCACTTTCAGATAAGATAAAAAAAATTGATAGCTATGATAGACTTCAAAAAATGAAAGATGCTATTAAAACATCTGATAATTTAGAAGAATTTAAAGAAAAAGTAGTTCTTCAGTAATTAAAAAGAGAATATTTATCTTTCACAGACAGAGGAGGTTATGTTAATCTTCATTGTCAACCTCCTCATTGAAAAAATCATTAAATTCATCATAATCTTCTTTTGAAATATTAATCTCATATCCAAAATCATTTGGTTTTTTACCAAAAAGGCTTAAAGCTTCTATAAATTTATCTTCCTCTATAATATTGTCTTCAAAATTACGGATAATTATTTCAATATCTTTAGGAGAGGTACCAATTTTATTTGTAATAGCATTAAGTTTTATAAAGATATCATCATTAATTGCTTTTCCTATACGTGCATATTCTCCATTTGAATCACGTTCATCAATGGAATATGACTCTCCCCCTATTTGCCGGACACTGAGTTAAGATATATAATATACTCAGGAGGTGCCCGAAATGGGAAAAAGAAGATCGTACACTGAAGAATTCAAAAAAGATGCAGTTGAAGTATTGTGACTTTTCGGATATCCATTTAAATTCAACCTTTGCTAAATTGGGGTATTCGAGAGAATTAATTAGACCTACTAATGAAACTTATATTCCGCAAAGCTATATAGAAGTTTTAAATGATAATTATGCCGAGGGAAAAATATCAGAAACTGCTTATAAAGAATACTTAACTGATGCTGGTCTATCTATAGAAGATTTAAAGATTGAGGAGGAGGCAAACGATATTGTTGAAGAATCCTCCTTTGATAATTGTGTACTTGGTAACCTCTACCGATTCAAAGACAATGGTGAAGATCAGGCGAAGGGAGAAGCGGCAGTTTTAACAGTTACTGAAATTCTTGCTGGAACAGTTTGCAGTGATAATCTTAGTGATGTAATGCCGTATATTAAAAGACATGATATGCCACTAAAAACTACTTTGAGTATTATTTATGATGTTTATTCTGAAGAATATATTTCTTATAAAGAAGGGAATATGATGATCAGGAAAATTATAAAACAGGGTAATCGCATATCAGTGACAATTTTTCAAAAGGTTATTGATTGGTTTGAAAAAGGTAAAGTAATGAAACATTAATATTAATAAAAGAAATAAATGATTTAATGGAAACGACTGCTGAAAGAATAAAAGAGAAAATCCCCCAAATATATTCAAGGGAATTAGTAGATCTAATATTTTTTGAGGGTTTAATATAAATATTGATATAATTATCAAGAGATGGAATAATTTTTGATTTTTTATCTCCCCCCTTTATAGCCATATGATGGAGGGATGTTGTTAAATTAAAGCATTTTCAATTTGATTTTTTAAAAAAATAAGAGTATAATATATATGTGGGTTTATCCCACAATGACATAATGGAGGTGTAAATTAATTGAGTAAGCAAAAAATAGCTACTAAAGTTGACAGTAAAGGGCGAATTACTCTTCCTAAAGAGATTAGAGAAAAAGCCTGTATAGAAGAGGGAGAAGTTTTATTTATATATGAAGTTGATATAGGTCAGTTGAAATTAATTAGAGCTGTTGAAGATCCTCTGGTTAAACTTAAAGAATATACAGAAAAGGAATTTGAGAAAGGTGAAACTAAGAGTATACGCCAGTATGCAAAAGAAAAGGGAATTAATGTAGATGGATGATAGATATTCTGTAGAAATTACAAAGTCTGTGGAAGCAGACCTTGATAAATTGAAACCGCATCGGGAAATGGCAGTAAAGAAACTTTTAACTCTTGAAGAAAATCCTGTGGAAAAAGGGTCAGCTCTTAAAGGAAATTTGAAAGGTTTATATTCTTATAAATTTAACTTACCTGGTTCAGGAGCTTATAGAGCTATATATTATATAAAAGAAGAAGAGTCCGTCTGTCTTTTGATATTGGTGGGAATTCGAGAAAATATATATGCCCAGGCTCAAAGGAGATATTTAAGTTTGAAAAAGTAGGAATTAGGCCCGGACAATCAAGAATATAGTAAACAAAAAGCTGGTCTTCATGGTTGGCCACTGTGGCCAGTTTTTTTGTAATGTATTTACATCCCTGTTTACATTTGATAAAATTAGTGCAATAGTTGAGAATATTAATTGTTTTGATTACTATTCAGGCCGGAAAGGCTGATAATAATTTTGAAAGGTGATAAAATGGAGGATAAATTATTTAACAAACAGGATTATTTAAATTACAGTGAACATGATGAAGATCTGGTTAAAGAGTGGGCGGTTGAGAATCTGGTAAAGCTTTATCCTGATGATGAAGAAGTAAAAGACCGTATGTTTTCTTTAATGAAAGAGTGTGGTGATAATGATGATCTAAGAATAGATCTTCAGAAATATTTTGAGGGGAATTATGATGACATATCAGGAGAAGATTTTCTGGAAAATATTGAAGCAATGGATAGTTTGTTGAAAAAGTCAATTCTGATAGAGAATCTGGCCCAAAAGAACTACAGAGAGGATAAAGCATTTGATTATATTAAAAATATTCTGAAAAGACATAGGCCCTCTGAAGCCAATGTATTTCACAAATTGGTAAGTGCTCTTGGTTATTTAAGAACTTCTGATGCCTATGAATTATTGCAGAGAATTGGGGAAGAGATAGATCTTGATTTTATGTTTTTAAATGTTTATAGTGAGAATATGTTTAAGTATAGAAGAAAACAGGATATTGCTGAATTTTTCCGAAAAGTGGTTACTAATGTGGCCGCTGTTGGTACCCAAAATTTAAAGGGAATACTGACATCTTATAGTAAGTTGTTTTATGGTCATGAGTTTACTAACTATTTACTTAACATTGTAGGGTATAAAGATGGTCTCTATGAGATAATGGACTTGCTGGAAAGCTACTGGGGTTTAAATAATGGAGTGATATTATTAGATCCTTTGTTTAATGAGTCAGATGTTGAAGCATTTTACAATGGAGAATATAAGCAGGTGTTTACTTATTTAATAGAACAATTAAATAATGAATTTGTAGATAAATATCCTGATTTAGTGCAGGTGGACATGTTACCTCTGAGTATTGATCAACTGGTTCAAATAAGGGGATATATAACTGAAGAAGATTTCTGGATCTGTCTGGCTATGTCAATTCTGGATCAGGAAAAAGATAATATTTGTGAACAGGAAGATATTAAATTTATTATCAACTTTATGATCAGTCTTTTAATTGTTCTTCTGGAAGATAATGATTTTGAAAATATGATAACTCAAGCAGAAAATAGTCTTGATGCTCTGTGGGATGCTTTTGCTGTGGATTGTTGTAATATACCGGAAGAGATTATTGAAATGACCATTGAAAAAGGAACTATTCTAGAAGATAGATTAATTGATTTAATTAAAAACAATAGATATGACAATTATGTGGAGAGAACTGTCAAAGTTCTGGGAGAAATAAAATCGAAAAAATCTATTCCATATCTAATAAATTTACTGGACAAACATCAGGGAGATTATATTTGTGAACAGGTCTCCAGCATTTTAATTGACATGTACGAATTTATTAGTCTTGAGGAGCTGGAAGAAGCCATTTGCAGCGGAGATTCTACAAGAAGAATCTTTTTAACTGATCTTTTTGGATATTTTCCCTGTGATAGCTCAGCTCGGATTATGACAAATTTGTGGGAAAAAGCAGTTCTGGATGTATATGAGCAGTTTGTTTTTACATTGAGAGATATCGGGAGTAATGTGGGTTTGCAATATCTTGATAATATATGTGAAGATGATGATATGCCCTATGCTTTTGAATCATTATTGGTACTGGCGATTATAAATAATAAAGATAAAAAGACTGTGAATTACTATCGGAAACAGATTAAAAGGGCTAATGATAGAAGGGCCAGTAGGTCCAACAATTTTCTTGACAGATTTAAAAGGAAATATATGCAGCAGGAAAAACGTCAGGATATGCAGTCTAAACAGGATGGTGATTTTGATCAGGGAAAATATATTGTTAATGAGGATGGTACCAGGATTAAAAAAGCAGATATTGGTAGAAATGATCCCTGTCCCTGTGGTAGTGGTAAAAAGTATAAGAAATGTTGTGGGCGTTGATTTTCATTTTCTTTAATCTGCAGAGAGCAAAAGAGATTGGAGGGGAAAGTAATGGCATTCTTTAATTCAAGAAATAAATTATTTGAATATTTTAATAAACATTCTTCTGAAAAAAAGGATGAACTTGATCGCCATAAAACAAGATCTCTTCTTTTAAAATCATATACGATTGAGACTTCTGCTGATAATGATAGAGGGACATTTATAAAAGAATTAATGAATTTTATTTACCTGATGAAGATATTAGAGTGACTAATGATGATGAAGCCTATCGGGAATATAAATATTATAAAAACAATCCTAAAGAAATAGAGGAACAGGTAAAAAATATTCCCGAAGAGTTTGAAGAATTAAAAAAGAGACGCCTTGAAAATTTAAAAACGGTTATTAGAAAGCCTGTTAGTATAAAAATAGATAAGTATCTAAAAAAATACGGAGAACTCAAATATACTTATGATTATGGTGATAACTGGCAATTTTTAATTACATTAGAAAAGATCGTCGAAAACTATTCTCATGGTTATCCGACACTTGTTGCTGGTAAAGAAACTGCCCCTCCAGAAGATGTCGGTGGATTAGGTGGGTATTATAACTTTTTAGAAATTTATCAGGACCCTGAACATTCAAAACATGAACAGATGAAAACCTGGGCTGAGTCACAGGGGTATAAAGAATTTGATAAGGATCGGATTAATAGATCATTAAAATTCATTAAATATAAATAAGTGAAGAAATGGCTTCAGAGGTATTTTTAAATATAGCTGGAAGAGCTGGGTAGATGAATATGATCTAGATAAAAATAATTGAAGAAGCACGCAGTAGACAAGCGAGGGAAGACTTACTCCCCGCTTTTTTTATCTATTTACCATAAAATCATAAATAAAAAAAGGAAATTATTAAATTATATAGAACTTATTTACCAGTTATTAATTCCCATATATTTTGGTCAATTTTTAAAAAGGATTTAACTTTTTTTTGTCGAATTAGTAAATAGTATGGTGAAGTTTTAATTGATGTAAATTAGGGTTTGAAAGGAAGGATTAGACGATGGGTAAAAAGAAGGCTTTCTTTAAAATATTTCGGATACTTGGTGATCTAATCTTTATCAATTTATCCTTTTTTCTTGCCTTTTATATTCGCTTTTCGGAACTTCCGGCCCATAATATGGCCCC
>JAIPEX010000101.1 GCA_021736945.1 Halanaerobiales bacterium
TCCACTTAATAAGAGGATTAATAAAACGAAAATCATTACAAAGCCTTGTTCATTTTTAATTTTAATCACCCTTGTAAATAATTGATTGATATAGTTTATTAGAACTACTAAAATTCAAATTAAGATTGAAAATAGAATTTGAATTAAAATCTTTACCTAGTTCTTCAATCTTGATATTTTTAACTCCATTAATTATTGGTTCTTTTTCTATATATCTTAAAATATTATTCTCCATTTCATATTTTTCGATACCTAAAGCTTGTTTACCACCTGAATTATATTTAACTAATTTAAGCAGTATATTATTATCTTTTTCTTTTATCGTTAATAATCCATCATGAACAGAAAGATAAGTTGACGAAGATCTATTAATCTTTTTATTAAGCCATCTTCTAAATAATAAGTTTTTCTGTACTTCTTCTATATCTGAAATTTCTCTTTGATATAATTCTACCGAATTTAATAAGATAGAACTAAATGAAATTATAATAATACTGGTAATTGAAAGAGCCAATAAAATTTCAATAAGTGTAAACCCATCATTTTTATAAATTTTTTGATCCTCCTTTTTTCACTATGGTATGAAAATCAAAATCATGCTCAAGCCATTTAATATTAAATTCGGTAATAACTAAATCTTTTAACCGCTCCCCTTCTATGATCAAAGGTTTAAATTTAATCGTTAAACGATCAATAAAATCATATTCACTTATGTTAGCGAGTTGAAGTTCTTTTAAACTTTGGTTCTTGAAAACAACTTCTCCTTCTTTAACTTCTAACTCATCCTTCTCAATTTCCACTAAAAGGGCCTGGCATAATTGAAATGATAATCTTTTTTGTTCTGTTAGTTTATTATATTTTTCTAAACTAAGATACACATTAAAAAAGCCCATTACAATAATTGAAAGTAGTAATAAGGATACAATAGTTTCAACGAGGGTAAAGCCATCATTATTTTGCAATCCTAACCCTCCCTAAGCGACTGACCACAATTTTATACATTTTTGTTCCATACTTAAAACCAAGAGTACCGTGTAAAGCAGTTCCATCATTATTAAATTTAATGCGATCATAATAATTATCAGTAATTCTTTTTTCATTTAAATTCTTATATAACACTAAATAATTTGGATAACTACCACTTCTGATAATCTCATTATTATTGTCATCAAATATAACGTAGTCTATATCTGAATCCTCATCTTTTCGATATATATCATCAGCTCGATAAACCTTTACTCTTAATTCTCTATTATCTTTTATCGCCTGATAACGTGCCCACCTAAAATCAAGCATCATATTTCTGACTGAAACTAAAGTTTCTAGGGTTCTATAAATATTTCTACTAACTGGAGAAACAACTACTACGATTGATATTACAGAGATCACAGTAATCAATTCTATTAAAGTATAGCCTTTTTGATACAAAAAACCCCCTCCCTAATATAGTTATACTAGAGAAAAGGGGTAATTCCTTCCATATTTTTATATTATTTACATTTTTTTCTAATTTAAATAAAAATATATATTGTTTCTTTTAAAGATTTTTTATCAACTCATCGATAACATGGTATTCAACTTCCTGATTGGTCCATAGTTCAAATGAACCAACTGCCTGATAAACTAACATCTCTATTCCACTAACAATCTTGGCCTTCTTTTTTTGTCCAAAACTTAAAAACTTAGTTACCCTCGGCTTATAAACCAAATCTATTAATACTTGCTCCTCATTAATAGATTCACTCTTTACAGGGCTTATATCTTGATACTCGTTTTCCATACCTAAAGGAGTAGCATTAATAATTATATCTGAATCCTTTACAACTTGCTCCTTTTTCTCACTAGTCCATTCTATAATATTTATGTTATCTATTACTTTATTAAAATCTTTTTTTACTGTTTCTGCTTTATTTAATGTTCTATTAATTAAATAAAGTTGATCTACATTTTGATCTTTTAGATAATAAAGTACTGCTCGGGCTGCTCCCCCAGCTCCAAAAAGTACTACCTTTTTATCTTTAAAGGTAATTCCCTTACTATATGACATTTCATCAAAACCATCAACATCAGTATTATAACCTACCAATTTTCCATTCTCATTGACAATTGTATTAACTGCGCCAATTTTTTTTACTCGTTCATCAACTTCATCAAGATATTTAACAGCCTCACTTTTATAAGGAATAGTAACATTTACCCCTTTTATATCCATTATTTTGATTGCCTCAATTGCCTTTTTTAATTCAAAAGGTTCGATGTCAAAAAGAAAATAATGGTACTTAAGGCCCATTACACTAGCTAAATAATTATGAATTTGGGGTGAAAGAGATCCTTGAATATTTTGACCAATTAACCCTATTATTTTTTCTCTTTTTATACTATTCATGTTGATCACCTAAATTCTTTGTCCCCATTTCGGAGAGTATTATTCCTAAAAAGATTAAAGCTCCCCCGATCAATCCCATTGTCTGCATTCTCTCATTTAGAATTAAAAATGAAAATATAGCTCCAAATACAGGTTCTAATGAAAATATTAAACCGGTATGAGTTGAAGTGGTAAACTGCTGAGCTCTACTCTGAACAAAAATAGCAAGAGCTGTGGCAAAGATTCCGGTATAAATTATTACCCAAATACTGTTAAAACTAAGAGAACCGGCAGAAGTTTCAAAAAATGATATTATAGTACCTAAAATCATAACAGTTGTAATCTGCAGCCAGGTAATCACTAAAGGATCTTCATCTTTTATATACTTACTTAAAAAAACAATTTGCATGGCAATTGAAACTGCACAGAAGGAGGTTAATAAATCACCATAATTAAAGCCCGCTTCTGTAAAACCGGTTAGAAAATACATTCCAGTTAAAGCCAATAAAACCCCTAACCAGGAACTTAAAGAGGGGATTTCTTTTAATATAAAGATCGAAAGAATTGGAACTACAATTACAGATAACCCGGTAATAAAACCGGAACGAGATGCGGTAGTAAACTGCAGTCCATAGATTTGAAAGGCATAACCAAAAAAGAGCCATAATCCTAAAAACGACCCAATCTTAAAGGTTCTAAAATTTATCTTTTTTAACTTTTTGTTTAATAAAAGAGTTAATACTATAAAAGCAGTTATAAATCTCAAGGAAATAAAATAAAAGGGGTTTACATTACCTAAAGCTATCTTCATCAAAGGAAATGTAGTCCCCCAGATCATAACAATAAATACTAGAGATAAATCTGCTTTTAACATTTTTTTTGGTTTAGGTTTATTAGACAACTCAATCATTCCTAATTAAATTGAAGTATGTAATTTCTTTCCTAGCTTTTCCTCATCTACAATAACAATCTTTCTTTTGTGCATCTTAATAACACCTTCATCAATAAAGTTATTTATAATCTTAGTAACAGTTACTCTAGAAGAACCAATTAAGTTTGCAATCTCTTTATGGGTTAAAATAATATCGATCATCTTTCCACCATTTATTTCTACCCCAAAATCATCTGCAAACCTACTTAATAAGCTGGCCATCCGGCCGGCTGCATCATGAAAGACTAATTCTCTAACTTGACTGGTTAAAAGCCTTGTCTTTTTAGCAAGTGATTCTATGATTTTTAAAGCAAGACCTGGTTTTTTAGTAATAATATCCTCTAATTTTTCGCGTGGGATTATGACAATTCGAGCATTTTCCATAGCTTCTGCTGTAATAGGATGAGGGTCTAAGTCAAAAAAGGAAACCTCGCCCATAATATCTCCCTCTTGCAGGATATTTAACACCTTTTCTTTGCCCTCCGGAGAAAGCATTGAAAGTTTTACGCGGCCCGAAACTAATAAATAAAGGCCACCATAATCATCATTTTCAAAAAATATTATTTCACCTTTTTGGTAATATTTTTCAAAAGAACTTTGACAAACCAATTCTAATTCATCAGATTCCAATCTTGAAAATACTGTAAGATCTTTTAAACAGTTCTGCAACTCTTCCATATCTATTTTCCTCCTTCATTATTATCCTTGTTTGTAAAGTTAAAAAACTTTTTAACCCGGTCCATTAATGAAATGTTATCCACTTCTGGAAACTCATAACCGCAGTTTGGACAGCGAATCATTCCGCAATTATTTTTATTAAGTGGACAACTTTCACACCCTCTCCGGGACTCTCCTTTTACAAAACTATAACCACAGAGAGGACAGATGATCATTTTTTCTTGATCCTCTGTCATTTTTTATTCATCCTCTCCTGCACATTTTTTACAAACCCCATAAAACTTGATAATATGATCCTTGATTTTAAAACCATATTCATCTTCTAAATTTTTTTCAAAATCACCCAATGCTTCATCATTAAATTCTATGATTCGATCACAGTTTATACAAATCAAATGATGGTGGTGTTTTTCAATTAAATTAAGTTCATAATATTTAAAAGCATCATTAAAATCAAGCTGTTTTAGGATCCCAAGACGATGAAAAAGTTCCAAATTTCTATATATAGTTGCTAATCCGATGTTTTCATCTCTCTTTTTTAGTATATCTGAAAGTTCTTCTGCATTAAAGTGTTTTTCCTTATATTTCAAAAAAACTTTCAGGATTTCTTTTCTCTGTTCGGTTAATCTATAATCTTTATCTACTAATATTTTTTTAAATTTCTCAAAATTTTTATCCATAAAAGTTCCTCCCCTAAGAGATTCAAACCTTTTAGTTACTTAACTATATTCTATCATGAAAACTTATGAATTGTAAACTATTGACTTAATATGTAATAAATAGTATAATTAAAATACAAAATAAAATATTGTCTACGTCACCATCAAGGAGGTGGGAAGATGAAATCTACTGGTATTGTTCGTAAAATTGATGATCTTGGTAGAATGGTAATCCCTATTGAACTCCGCAAAACTATGAATATAGATAAAAAAGACCCGATGGAAATTTTTGTTGAAGATGATAAAATAATTCTAAAAAAATATGAGCCCGCTTGTATATTTTGCGGTAGTGCTGATAATACTTTTGAATATAAAGGAAGAACGATCTGCCAAGAATGTTTTGATCAAATGAAAGAAAAAGCTGAAGAATAAAACAAATATAAAAAAGTAGCACCTGTTATTTAAACAGAGTGCTACTTTTTTTGTTTCTATCTAGCAAAAACATGATCTCCGATTTTTTTAGTAACAGGTCTTTTAGAAATCCAACTTAAATTTGTAGCAACTTCTGGATTGTAAAAGAAAATTGATTCATAAGTTGGATCATATCCAACTAAAGCTGCCCTGGCAGCATTTATCGATATTTGATCGGGAAATAAATTAGCCTGTCCATCTATTAAACTGCTGAACTGACCTCTTTCTAAAATAACCTCCCTAATTGTATTAGGAAAGTTCTTTTTATCTTCTACTCTATTCAAGATAACTGAACCAACAGCAACTTTTCCTAGAAAGCTTTCTCCTCTTGCTTCACCATGAATAACTCTGGCCAGCAAGATAATTTGCTCTCTTGAAATGTTCATACTGTTATATATATTGTTATCAGGTAGATATTTAATAGTGCTTTCACCTGCTATACCGTCTACTTTCAATCCATAGGTTTGTTGTAACTGCCGCACAGCCTCAACGGTTTTCATTCCATAAATACCGTCTATTTTACCGTTATAAAAGTTTAATTTAGTTAGTCGCTGCTGTAAAATAGCTACATCAGAACCCTCATCACCATATTCTAACACTCTAGTTCCTAGTTCATAAAAATCCTCAGCTTTCAATACATTCACATAACTTACAAAGATAAACAATGTAATCATTAAAATCATAAACACTCTTTTTAAATTTCGATATATCATTATAATCCCTCCAAAAATCAATCATGGTACATCCCGCGGTTAAACACTATTTTTTCTATAAACCTCATTATTTTCGTCGTAATAAACTCATCTTTATTTAAAGGGTCTACTAAAATAGTCATAAATCCCATTCTGTTTCCACCCAACACATCTGTAAAGATCTGGTCACCAATAACTGCAACCTTCTCTTTTTTTAAACCTAAAATTTTCAAAGCTTTTCTAAAGGCCTTTTTCCTGGGTTTAACAGCTGTACCTATTGCGGGTATGTCCAGTTGATTACTGAAGTACTCAACTCTTTTGGTCATTCCGTTTGAAATAAGACACAATCTAAAACCTTCTTTAATTAGATTTTTAAACCAGTTAAATACTTCATCACTTATTTTCTTATCATTCCAGGGAACTATGGTATTATCAATATCAACTATTATACCTTTGATATCAGACTCTTTAAGATTTTCTATATTAATTGTAAATATACTCTTATAATAAGCGTCTGGGTTAAGTTTTTGCAATATAATAGCCCCCGAAATATATAAACTTCTTTCGTACAATAAGCATAACTAATAAATTATGACTTGTCAAATATATTAAGTTTTAATAATTTCAACAGGAAATTTATCATCTAGATCTTCCAGAATATCAAGTACTAAATCCTCTGTCCCATCAGTAACATCAAGGTATATCTCTCCTGGTTCTTGTTTACTTACTGTCAACATTGCTATCCCTTCAAAAGACTTAAAAACCATGTCAACAAAGACAATTTCTTCTTGTGGTACCTTAGCCACAATCCGATGTGTGTTTAATTCCATTACTTTCTAACCTCTCTTCTAACAACTTCTAATTTTTGATACTCACCTTCAACCGGTACTCTTATAATTTCTTTAGGATGGGGAGCATCTTCAACCTCTTTACCTTCTTCATTTATAATATAATCTACAGTTTCTGTCTTAACTTCTCCATCATGCTTTAAGATTTCGATAACATCACCTTTAAAAAATTTATGTCTAACTTCAATTAAAGCCTCATTATTCTCACTATCAAAATCTCTAACTACTCCCATGAAATCATAGGTCCTTTTATAGGCTGAGGATTCATAATTTTGATCCTCTTCAGTTGGCGGATGTAAGAAAAAGCCGGTCGTATAACCTCTATGACTTACTTTTTTTAAATCTTCTAACCATTTATCTTTAAATTCATAGTTTTCAGGATCATTATAATAAGAGTCAATAGCCTTGCGATAGGTTGAAACTACACATGATACATAATGCATACCTTTCATCCGACCTTCTATTTTTAGACTATCTACACCTGTTTGAATAACTTCAGGAATATGTTCAATCAAACAGAGATCTTTTGAATTCATAATATGAGTACCATTTTTATCCTCAAAAACCGGATAATATTCACCAGGTCTTTCTTCTTCCACAAGGTGGTACTTCCAACGACAGGAATGTGCACATTGACCTCGGTTAGCATCTCTATTGACAAAATAATTACTTAATAGACATCTGCCTGAATAAGAAATACACATTGCTCCATGGATAAACATTTCAAGCGAAACATCTGTATTTTCTCTTATTTCTTTGATTTCATCTTTACTCAGTTCTCGGGCTAGAATAATTCTTTCCATCCCTAAATCCTGCCAAAAAGCAACACTAGCATAATTTACTGCATTAGCCTGAGTACTTAGATGTAAAGGAATATCTATCTCTTCATCCCTTATAATCTTAAGTACCCCTGGATCTGAGATGATTAATGCATCTACTCCAATTTCTTCTAATTGGTGTAGATATTCTTCTAAACCCACTAAATCTTCATTATGAGGTATCATATTAACAGTTACGTAAAGTTTTTTATCACTTTTATGGAG
>JAIPEX010000102.1 GCA_021736945.1 Halanaerobiales bacterium
AGATAAATAAAAAACCCTCTATACTTCAGGCAGAAGGATAGGGGGTTAAATTATTATCTATTATATTTTTTTGACAATAAATTATATTGCTCTTGGTTTCGCAGGTTCAATATTAATATTATTACCTTTTATTTGATTATTTTTCATAATATTAAGGACTTCATGCCCGCTTTCGCTAGGAACTTCAACAAAAGTAAAGTTTTCATAGATATCTATGACACCTATTAATTCGCCAGATAAACTTGTTTCACCGGCAATTGCTCCTACTATATGCTTAGGTGAGATATGATCTCTTTTTCCCTTATTGATAAATAATCTTACCATACCGGATTCTGCTCCAGTGTCACCAAAACTAACTTTTTCTTCTTTTTGTTCTTCTTTATCAAAAGCAAATGATTTCTTCAATAAAGCTGCAGCAATTTCTATTGCAGTATAATCATTATCTATTAAATTTTCAATTACTTTGATGTGTTTTTCTAAGTGTTCCTGTTCTATAAATTGTGATAATTCTCTTTCGAATTGATCGAATTTAGCTTCTTCGATATCATTTACAGTTGGTATTGGATGTCGTGTGATTTTCTTTTTGATATATTTTTGGATATCCTTTAATGTATAGATATCTTTACCCACTGCTAAAGTGAAAGCTTTTCCTGTATTACCTGCACGGCCTGTTCTACCAATACGATGTACATAATAATCAGTGTCTTGCGGGATATCATAATTGAAAACTATTTCTATACCATCAACATCGATACCACGAGCTGCAACGTTTGTTGCCACTAGTATTTCGATTATACCGTTTTTAAACTTATTCATTACTCTATCTCTTTGATTTTGATTTAATCCACCATGAATTCCGTCTGATGAATATCCTCTTGCTTGTAGCTGCATATTTACCCTATCGACTTCCCTTCTAGTATTACAAAATACTAAAGAAAGTTCTGGATTATGCAAATCAATTAAACGAGTAAGTACGTCTAATTTATTACCTTTTCTAATTTCTAAATAATACTGTTCTATGCTTGGAACAGTAAGTTTTTCATGGGCTACTTTTACGAATTTTGCATTTTTTTGGTATTTTCTACTTAATTTACGGACTGATTTAGGTATAGTTGCTGAGAAAAATAATGTAGTTCTATTATTTGGAATATCTCTTAAAATAGTTTCTATATCATCTATAAAACCCATATCTAACATGACATCTGCTTCATCTAAAATCAGAAAATCAATATTATTTAATTTTAAAGTTCCTCTTCTCATATGGTCCATAACTCTACCAGGGGTACCTATTATAACTTGCACACCCTTTTTTAATGCTCTAATTTGTCTACTAATTGACTGTCCACCATAGACAGGTAGAGTGGTAATATTTTTCTTATATTTTGAAAGTCTTTTTAATTCTTCCGAGACCTGAATAGCTAACTCTCTAGTAGGGCATAAGATTATTGCCTGAGGGTTTTTGTTATTTGGGTCAATTTTTTCTAACATTGGTATACCAAAGGCTGCTGTTTTACCAGTACCAGTTTGAGCTTGTCCAATAATATCTTTTCCATTCATAATTTCTGGTATTGCACTAGTTTGGATCGGTGTGGTTTCTTCAAATCCC
Organism: Halanaerobiales bacterium; assembly: GCA_021736945.1. GTDB lineage: Bacteria > Bacillota > Halanaerobiia > Halanaerobiales > M55B127 > M55B127. Next base: position 1,607 of record JAIPEX010000102.1, read on the forward strand.
ATGTCTTCAACTGCTTTTTGTATTTCATTTGATATATTTAATTCATTAAACTTTATTTTTTGCAAATTTATTTCACTTCCTTATTGATTTTACCTGAGTATCTTATTTATTTTTAAATTTATTCCAGGCAAATAAAAAACCCTGACTATTTATATAGTCAGGGATTAGTTGCTATATTTAAAATATTTTATTTACTTTATAATGTAACAACATTAGCAGCTTGTGGGCCGCGGTCGCCTTCAACGACTTCAAATTCTACTGATTGATCTTCTTCCAATGTCTTGAAACCATCGTCCTGGATTGCTGAAAAATGTACAAATACGTCGTCGCCATCGTCTTTCTCAATAAAACCGTAACCTTTAGCTGAATCGAACCATTTTACTTTACCACTGTAAATCATTAAATTAATTCCTCCTAAATTTTCTTAAAACGGGTAAAATTAATATTTTTTCTTACCCAACGGAAATAAATATAACACTAATATGATGAAAAGTCAAGGAGTTAGTTGAATTAATTTGTATAAATTAAATAAAAAAACAGGTATAAGACTGAAAAAACCTATAATATTTTATAAATAAGCGAATTAAATTTGAAATACTATTAGTTAACATATATAATATTTATAAATACGAAATAAATTTCCGATAATTAATTAGGAGGTTAAAAATGGCTTCAAGTAAAGAAACGAAAATAATAGATAAAAGTATTAGAGATATTCATAAAAATTTGGTTAAATATACTAAGGGCAGTTTGCGAAAGCACAATTTGACTATGCCCCGTTTTTTAGTTTTATGGTATATTACAAAACATCAACCGGTTAATATGAGCTTTTTACATGATAAAATGCATATGGCTAGTAGCACACTTACAGTAATTGTAGATAAACTAGTAGATAATGAATTGGTAAAAAGGTATCGTAATCCCGAGGATAGAAGAATTGTTTTATTAGAATTAACTGCAGAAGGGGATAAAAAGTTATGTGAAATGCTTGATATAAGACAGAACTTTTTAGAAAGAGCACTTGTTGATTTAGATGATAAAGAGAAAGAAGATTTAATAAGGTTATTAGGAACAGTTTTAGAAAATCTTGAAAAGTTATTGAAAGAAGGTGAAATTGATAATGAGTGATATAGATTTGGACACTAATGATTTAAATGAAGATAATACAATTAATAGTCCGCCCATGGGAAATAGAGAAGATATACTAAACGGACCAATAGCAAGCACAATTTTTAAATTGGCTTGGCCCATAATGATTGGTAATACGATGCAGGTGGTGTATAACCTTGCAGATACTTTTTGGTTAGGTAAATTAGGTGCTGAAGCGGTTGCAGCACTTTCGGTTGGTTTTCCCCTTGTATTTTTAATGGTTTCCATAGGAGCTGGTTTAACAATTGCTGGAACTACTTTAGTTGCTCAATATATGGGAGCTGGAGACGAAGTAATGACCAATAAAGTAACTGGTCAAATCTTTTTAGTTGTGGGTTCTATTGCTATTGTTTTAGCCGGATTTGGGGTATATTTTAATAGAGCTGTATTACAGTTAATGGGTGCACCCGCTAATATATTAGGGGATGCCACTGCATATTTAAATATAATTTTTGCTGGGATACCATTTATGTTTGCATTTTTTATTTTTTCTGCCTTATTAAGGGGTTATGGAGATACGAAAACTCCTATGAAATTGATGGTTTTTTCGACCTTGCTAAATATTATAATAGATCCCATTTTAATTTTTGGGGTTGGTAGTATACCTCAATTAGGAGTAAGAGGAGCTGCTTTTGCTACAATATTTTCAAGAGCTGTTGCTGGATTTATAGGATTATATATCTTATTCAGTGGTAAAAAAGGTTTAACTTTATCCTTGAGAGCACTTAAACCTAATTTAAAAGTTATTAAAAAAATACTAGTTATTGGATTTCCTTCCGCTGCTGAACAATCAATTATAGCACTTGGTATGACATTTTTAATGAGTATTGTTTCCCAGTTTGGGACTTTAGTAGTTGCAGCTTATGGAATTGGATCACGTATTTTATCAGTAGTAATGTTACCTTCTCGAGGATTTGCAACTGCTACTACCACGATGGTGGGGCAAAATTTAGGTGCTGAAAAAGTAGATAGAGCCGAAAAGAGTGCCTGGATTAGTACTGGAATCATCTTAGTTGTTTTAACACTTCTAGCAGTGGTTTTCAATCTATTTCCTCGGACAATAATTTCTATTTTCAATTCCAATCCTGATGTTATAGAAATTGGAGTTTCATTTTTAAGAATCGTCGGATTTTCATTTGGCTTTTTAGGAGTTAGATTTATTTTAGGCGGTTCATTTAGAGGTGCCGGAAATACAGTAGTTGCAATGATTTTAGCTATAATTGCCTTATGGGGTATTCGTTTACCGTTGGCTCAATATTTAAGTATTAATCTTGATTGGGGTACAAATGGTATTTGGTGGGGCATGTTCCTATCAAATTTCGTAACTGCGATAATAGCTGCATTTTGGTTTAAAAGAGGTGGCTGGAAAGAAAAAGTTGTTAAAAATTAATAGATATTTCAACTAAAAAGAAGTTATTGTTTATATGTGATATAATTTATTGAATTCAATTTGCGTTTTGTGATATGTATTAAGTTAAATAAACAGGAAAGTAGTGTTTTTAAAAGAATATATTAAGTACAAAAAATAAATGAGATAATTATTTGAGGAGGGTTAAGATGGAAAAGTATTCAATAGAAGATTATATGGTTAAACCTGATGAAAAAGTAGCAAAAAGAGTTATTTATAGTGATGAAAATACTTTGGCATTTGTTCTAAATATATCTCCAGGCAATTCATTACCAGAACACACTCATTTTGATTCTACACTTTTAATTGAAGTTATAGAGGGTAGTGGAAATATAAATGTTGATGGTGAACCTATAAATGTCGAAGAAAATGATTTAATGAAATTAGATGGTCAAGAAGTAATGTCAGTAGATAATATCGGTGACAAAACACTAGTATTATATGTTACTATTTCGCCTTTACCACCTGAAGACAGATATGCTCAAAATGCTGACCTCTAAATTTCAATAAATAGCCTGGGTGATTTTTATTGCCCAGGTTATTATACCTAAAAACTGTGGTAAGTAATGAAAACGAAATTAATTTTGCTCTTGATAATGACTTTTTTATTTCAAAAATTCAAAATTTAGAAAGTTCTACAATAAAACGTTAAGACTCCGTTAAAGGGAAAAATGGAAAAATTTTAGAATATTAATTTATTAGTGAAGAAAATATTAAGGATTCCTTTATAAAACATACATATATTATGAAATACGAAAAACACATAATAAGATGGTAGTTTATTTTTTATAAACCAGAAGATAAATGGATTTTAAATTCTCTTAATTTTAATGATTAGATTATTTAAATGTTAATATAATTGAGGTGGTTAGAATAATTTCAAAAGAAAATATCAAATTTAAAATTGTACTAGTCTGGTTATTTAGATTATTATTAATTGGTGCCATTATTGTTGATATAATAATTTTAAATTGGTTAAGCCTATTTATAGCAGTATTAGCTTTAATTACTACATTTATCCCAAACCTTTTATCGGATAATAAAATTCTATATATACCATCTGATATTCAGGTAATTATCATTATATTTATTTTTGCTTCACTTTATTTAGGAGAGTTAAGGAATTTTTATTATCGGTTTTGGTGGTGGGATAATATGCTACATACATTTTCAGGAACAATACTTGGGTTTATTGGATTTACATTAATATATTTTTTAAATCGCGAAGAAGAGATTGATATTGTTTTAAGTCCAATATTTGTTGCACTTTTTGCATTTACCTTTGCTGTTAGTATTGGAGTTGTGTGGGAAATATTTGAATTTACAATGGACTCTCTATTTGCCTTAAATATGCAAAAAACAGGCCTTGTAGACACAATGTGGGATTTAATAGCAGATTGTATTGGAAGCGGGATTGCTTCTTATTATGGGTATAAATATCTAAAAAAAGGTCAACCTTCTTATTTTGAAAATACTTTAAAAAAAGTACTAACAGAAAACGAACAATTTTTTGAATAAGTTAGAATATATTAATTGATAAAATATATTTCATTAACTAATTTTTCATAAAGGGGTTTTAAAATTGGATAAATCACAGGAAAATATTTTAGAAATCATAAAAGACCAGGGATTAGAACAGTACCAAAAGATTATATCACTGGCCAGAGAAGCTGAAAACAGCCTTGAAGTGCTGGGGTTAAATGATAAAGAGAGAGAATATATAGACAAAGGTATAATATGTGACCTTGCAGAAGGTAACGCTCCGTTCAAACCGCGCTATAATCTAGTTGATTTTAATAAGTTTCTTAAAGAAGGAAGTGAGTTTTTGGAACTCGATTCACCTCAAAATTTATCAGAAGCAATTAATAATTTGTTGATTCTATATAAACATATTCCTTCTGTAACTACATTTCCCGTTTATTTAGGGAATATAGATCAACTTTTAAATCCTTATATAGAAAATGAAAAAGAAGCTTTATCTTTAATTAAATTATTTCTAACTCATATAGATAGAACTTTAACTGATTCTTTTGTCCATGCTAATATTGGGCCTGAAGAAACTAAAGCAGGTAGATTAATTTTAAAAGCAGAAAGAGAATTAAAAAATCCTATCCCTAATTTAACTTTAAAATATAATAAAGAACTTACCTCAGATGATTTTGCTATCGAAGCAGTAAAAACAGGTTTAGTAACTTCTAAACCATACTTTGCCAACCATAAATTATTTGTTGAAGATTATGGAGAAAATTATGGAATTGCAAGTTGCTATAATGGCCTTCCAATTGGTGGTGGAAGTTTTACATTGGTCAGATTAAATTTAAAAGCATTGGCTGAAAAATCAGAAAATGAAAAAGAATTCTTTCAAAAGAATTTACCAGAAGCAGTTGAGGTTATGTCTAATATTATGGATAAAAGAATTAGATTTATTGTTGAAGAAAGTGGATTCTTTTCATCTAATTTTTTAGTAAAAGAAGGATTGCTTAATCAAGATAGATATACTGCCATGTTTGGTATTTATGGAATGGCTGAAGCAGTAAATCATTTTATGAGTCAAAAAGATTTTGAATTAAATTATGGACAAGATGATGAGGCAGATAATTTAGGAGTTAAGATTATTGATAATATTGAGAAAGAGGTCAATACTCATTATAGTAAATACTGTGAGGTTTCCAATAATAAATTTCTTTTACATGCTCAATCTGGTATTGGCTCTGATCAGGAGACAACCCCAGGTTGCCGTATTCCAATTGGTGATGAACCCGCTATGTATGAATATATATTACATGCTAGTCAATTCCATAAGTATTTTCCCACTGGTGTTAGTGATATATTTGCTTTTGATAGTACTAATAAAAGAAACCCAGAGGCAGTATTGGATATTATCAAGGGAGCAATAGATTCTGGATTGCGGATGTTTGCATTTTATACAGCAGATAGTGAAATGGTTCGAATTACTGGTTACCTCGTCAAACGTTCAGAGATGGAAAAACTTAAAAACGGCGAAAGTGTTTTAAGAGATACTACTGCCTTAGGTCTAGAAACAATGGAAACTCAGCCTTTGGATGATAGGAAGGTTAGATAAGATGATAGAAAAGATAGACCCAAATAAGGAAAAAGATGAAAGAGCAGACCACATTAGAAATAATAGAGTTACTGAAACTCTAGTTAATAAAATAATACCTTTTAGTTCAGTTGATGGCCCAGGAAATAGAACAGCTATTTTTCTTCAGGGATGTAATTTTGATTGTTTGTACTGTCATAACCCTGAAACTATAAATATATGTAATAACTGTGGGAAATGTGTGCCAAACTGTCCCACAGGAGCGCTTGAAATTTCAGATGGTCAAGTTATCTATTAAGCCCCCTAACAGAGTTGGATAATTAGTGTGTATGTGTTATACTTACTTTTATTATGGTTTTAAGGTTTTAAATAGGGCTAGCCCTATTTAAAAATTTCAATTAAAATTTTCTATTTGGGGGTTATCAATAA
>JAIPEX010000103.1 GCA_021736945.1 Halanaerobiales bacterium
AATTTGATAATATGGAAGAGGTTTTAGATAATATAGAGCATGTTTCTGGTAAAAAAAGAAAAGAAAATTTACGAAAATATTCAGAACAGGCTAAAATGAGTAAAAAATTGGGTAAAATAGTAACTGATGTAGAAGTTGATTTAGATTTTGAAGATTTAAGGTTAGAAGACCCAAATTTTGATGAGGTCATTGATCTATTTAAAAGATTAGAGTTTAATTCTCTTTTAGATAGATTTGAAGAAGAAATTCAAGAAAAATTAAAAGAATTGAGTTATAATAAAATTGAGAATAATGAAGACCTAGATAAAGTAATTTCTAAGATTGAAAAAAATAAATTATTTGCTTTTACAATCAATAAGAATGAAAATGAATTATTAATAAAAATAGAGGATGAAATATGTAAATTTAAACCATTTGATCAATATAAAAATAAATTTATTAAAATATTTGAAAACGAAGAAATTAAAAAGTTGTCTTTCGATAGTAAAACAAATTTAAAATATCTAAAAGAAAATGATATAGAAATTAATGGATTAAATTTTGATCCACAACTAGCTTCATATTTACTTAATCCTGATGAAACACCTTTAGAAATAGAAACTATGATAATGAGAGAATTTAATATTTCTAAAGATGATCTAAAACAAGTGGACAATAAAAAAGCACAACTTTTAAATTATATTTATGAACTTAATGAAATATACACTAAAAAATTAAAAGCAAAAAATCTTTGGGATTTATATACCAATATTGAGCTTCCATTAATTAAAATATTAGCTCAGATGGAATTGAATGGTATTTATGCTGACCAAACTTTTTTAGAAAATTTATCTGAAGAAATTGCTAGTAAACTAAGTAATATCGAAGAAAAGACTTATGAATTGGCAGATGAGGAATTCAACTTGAATTCCCCCAAACAACTAGGAGAAATCTTATTTGATAAATTGGAGCTTCCTGTAATTAAAAAAACTAAAACAGGTTATTCTACTAGTATAGAAGTATTAGAAAAATTAGAAGGAAAACATGATATTATTCCTTTGATAATGGATTATAGAAAATATTCAAAAATCAAATCAACTTATGTTGATCCTTTGCTGGAACTAATAGATGAAAAAACCGGTAGAATTCATACCAATTTTAATCAAATGGTAACTGCAACGGGTAGATTAAGTAGTACAGAACCTAATTTGCAGAATATACCAATCAGAACAGAAGAAGGTAGAAAAATAAGAAAAGCTTTTATTCCTGAGAAAGAAAATTGGGTGTTGTTATCTGCTGATTATTCTCAGATTGAATTAAGGGTTTTAGCTCATATAAGCCAAGATGAACAGTTAATTAAAGCTTTTAGTGAAGGACGCGATATACATACCCAAACTGCTTCCGAAGTATTTGAAGTGCCAAAGGAAGAAGTTACTTCTGATTTAAGAAGACATGCAAAGGTGATAAATTTTGGTATTGCCTATGGGATGAGTTCTTATGGTTTGGCTAAAGATCTTGATATTTCAAATAAAGAAGCTGAAGAGTATATAAATAAATACTTCAATAGATTTCCTGGTGTAAAAAATTATATGGATAATATAGTTAACAAAGCCAAAGAGGAAGGTTTTGTGCGGACTATATTTGATAGAATGAGATATATTAAAGGGATAAACAGTAGTAATTACCATCGTCGTTCTTTTGCAGAAAGAGCAGCTATAAACACTCCTATCCAAGGGAGTGCTGCAGATATAATGAAAATTGCTATGATTGAAGTTTATAATGCTTTAAGTACTAAAACTACAAAAACAAAAATGCTTCTACAAATCCATGATGAAATTGTTTTTGAGGTTCCAAAAGAAGAAATTGCTCAAATAGCTCAATTGGTTAAAAGCAAAATGGAACAAGCTGTGGATTTAGATGTTCCTGTGATAGTAGATTTGAAAACAGGTAAAAATTTAAAGGAACAAACCGAATATAAAATTGAATAGTAGAGGTGTATAAAATGCCTGAATTACCAGAAGTTCAAACAGTTGTAACAGGTTTAAATGATGTATTAAAAGGAAAAAAAATAATTAGTACTCATATTCATGATGATACTGTTATTGGTTTCCCTGACAAAAGTAATTTTATTAATAAAAGTGTAGGAAAAAAAATTAAAAAACTTTCTCGAAGAGGAAAGTATATTATAATTCATTTCGAAGATAATTCAGAAAGACTAGTGATACATTTAAGAATGTCTGGTAAGTTACTTTATAAAAAGCGAGAGGAAAACAGAAAGAAACACACTCATGTAGTATTTGAATTTAATGATAACACTGATTTACGGTTTAATAATGTAAGGAAATTTGGGAGATTATATTTAATTGATGACCAAAATATGGATAAAGCGGGAAACTTGAATAATTTAGGTGTTGAACCACTTAGTGATAAGTTTACTATAGAATTATTTAAAGAAATGTTAAAGAATAGAAGAGGTATGATAAAACCACTTTTGATGAACCAAGAATTTATTGCTGGAATTGGTAATATATATGCTGACGAAGCATTATTTCTTTCAAAAATTAGACCTGATAAAAAAGCAAACAAACTTAGTGAAAAAGAAATTGAAAGATTATATCATGAAATTCGTAAAATATTAAAAAAAGGTATTAAAATGGGTGGCACTTCTGTTAGCGATTATGTAAATGCGTTAGGAAAAGCTGGTAAGTTTCAAAATGAATTGAATGTATATAAAAAAGAAGGTGGTAAGTGCCCTAATTGTGAAGATGAAATAATAAAAAAGAAAGTTAGTGGTCGCTCCGCTCGATTTTGTCCGAGTTGTCAAAAATAAGGAGGTTCATTTTGATTATAGGTTTAACAGGAGGTATTGCAACTGGTAAAAGTACAGTCAGTAAAATATTAAAAGATTTAAATATTAAAGTTATTGATGCAGATAAAATAGCTCATAATGTTTTGGAGTATGAAGATGTAAAAAAAGAAATTAAAGAGACTTTTGGTAATAAAGTATTAAATGAAAATGGTGAAATAGATAGAAAAAAGCTCGGTAAAATTGTATTTAAAGAGAATCAAAAATTAAAAAAGCTAGAATCGATAACACACCCGAAAATACTTGAAATTATAGATAATAAATTGAAAGAGTCCAAAAGTGAATTGATAGTTTTAGATGCTCCTCTATTATTTGAATCTTCTTTAGATGGTAAAGTTGATGAAATTTGGGTTGTTTATGCTAGTGAAGAAACTCAAATCAGTCGATTGAGAAGCAGAGATAATTTAAATAAAAAAGAAGCTTTAGATAGAATTAATTCACAAATGGATATTGATACAAAAGTTAATAAAGCTGATATAGTTATAAATAATGAAGGTACAATTGAAGCTTTGGAAAAGAAAGTAAAAAAGCTAATCCAAAATAGAAGTTAGTAATATATTTGTGAATATTAAATAACTGGTTTTCCCTTAGATTTTTTATAATAACAGGAAGGAATTCAATTGATTTCATAGAATATATTAATAGAGTTTATTGAGAATTCAATTGTTATTTAAGTTTTATTGGTCCTACTCAGGACCAAAAATCTTTCAATATTTTAAAGGGGGTGAGTTTAAAGGTTAGATAGGAATCTGTAATTCAAATTAAAATTTTCAAATAAGTTAGTATTAATTCAAGGAGGGAAAAATTTTAATGAAGAATAAATTTGGTGTATTATTGTTGTCATTAATTTTAGTATTTTCAGTAGTTAGTATTGTAGGAGCTCAAGATGAGGTTAAAAGTCCAAATACTTATACTCATGTTACAATTGGTAATCAAAGTACTTTAGATCCTCATTATTCATATGATACAGCTAGTTCAGAAGTTATTGATAATGTATATGAATGTTTAATTCAGTATCAAGGTAAATCAATTAATAAATTCTCACCTTTACTATCAACCGAAGTACCTTCAAGAGAAAATGGACTTATCTCTGAAGATGGTACAGAATATACTTTCCCAATCAGGGAAGGTGTTAAATTTAGTAATGGTAATGCTTTAACACCTGAAGATGTTAAGTATAGTTTCATGAGAGGTATGGTCTTAGATCGTACAGCTGGTCCATTATGGATGATTTTTGAACCACTATTTGGATATGCTGCTTCACTATCTGATGTAACTCAAGAAGTTGTTGGTGTAGAAGATCCAACACAATTAACTGATGCACAAGCGGCTGAAGTTTATAAAGTATTGGATGAAAAAATAACTATAGATGGTAACAAAGTTACATTTCATCTAGCTAATCCTTATCCTCCATTCTTAAATATTGTTGCACAACATGCTGCTTGGTCAAGTATACTTGACAAAGAGTGGAGTATTAAGCAAGGTGCTTGGGATGGTACCCCAGAAACAATTGCAGATCACCATGATCCAGTTAAAGAAGATGACCCACTATATGATAAAATGATGGGTACTGGTCCATTTGTATTAACTGAATGGGTAAATGGAGATCGTGTTGTATTTAAACGAAATGAAAACTATTGGCGTAAACCAGCCAACTTTAAAACTGTTATAATTAAGAATATTGATGAACCAACTACACGTATTTTACTTCTACAACGTGGAGATGCTGATTCAATAGCATTAGATTATCAATATTTCTCACAAATAGAAGGTAATGAAGACATTAGAATTGAAAAAGGTATTCCAGTATTACAGAACTTAGATATGTTATTTAACTGGACTATCAATACAAAAGGTAATGATTATATAGGTAGCGGTAAATTAGACGGTGAAGGTATTCCTGCTGACTTCTTTACAGATGTTCATGTAAGAAAAGGATTTAGTTATGTCTTCAATTACAAAGCATTTATGGAAGAAGTAAGACAGGGACAGTCTAAGAAACTTCGTGGACCTATTGTTGATCCATTGTTAGGATATGATGAAGATTCTCCAGTTTATGAATTAGATCTTGAAAAAGCTGAAGAACACTTCAAACAAGCTTGGGATGGCCAAGTTTGGGAAAAAGGATTTAAAATGACAATCCTTTATAACTCTGGTAATATGACCAGAAAAACTGCTGCTGATATTTTCAAATCATATTTAGAACAGCTTAATCCTAAATTTGATATTGATACAAGAGCAGTTCAATGGTCAACATTCTTAGATGAATCAGCTAGAGGTACATTACCACTTCAAATTGGTGGTTGGTTAGCTGACTTCCCAGATCCTCATAACTTCGTACAACCATTCCTCCACTCACAAGGTTATTATGGTGCAAAACGTGGAGAAAATTATCAGGAATGGGCTAAAGAAAATGTTGATCCATTAATTGATGAAGGTATTTCTGAACTAGATCGTAGTAAACGTGAAGGTATTTATAAAGAACTTCAATCAATTGCACATGAACAAGCTATTGATGTATGGATTGACCAACCTACTGGCGCTAGAATTCAAAGAAATTGGGTAAAAGGTTGGTATCCTAACCCAATGCGTCCAGGTCAATATTTCTATATCTTAGATAAGTAAGAATTGGATTAACAATTTAGTATAAATAATAATGCCAGGGGGAATAATCCCCCTGGCAATTCTATGAAAATAGTATTTATGTAAAAAATAGTAAATTAAGGAAAGGAGTTTTAACTGTTGATAAATTACATCGTAAGACGGTTATTAATATTGCCGCTTATACTATTTGGTGTAACACTGTTAGTGTTTGGTATGTTAATGATGTTAGGTCCATATCAAAGACTTGCTACATATGTTCAGGATCCATCGCAGCTTAAGGGTGGCGGTCTTGATAAATTAATAACAAAATATGGTCTTGATGACCCTTTCTACATGCAGTATGGTAGATGGGCAAAAGGCATATTACAAGGTGATTTAGGTTGGTCAGAGGCAGCTGGTGCCCCTGTGGCGAGGGCCATAATGGATCGATTCCCCGCGACATTAGAACTAGCAATTTTAGGGGTGATACCCGTAATATTCGGGGGAATCTGGCTCGGGGTGTTTTCCGCAGTCCATCATAATGATTTTTGGGATCATGCAACCAGGGTGTTTTCAACTGTCGGATGGTCGTTTCCAACGTTCGTCTTCGGATTAATAATACTAATGATATTTTATGGAGTTTTGGGGTGGACGCCGCCTGGCAGATTGTCGAATTGGGCTTTAGAGCTTAAAAACACCGAAGAATTTATTAGATATACAGACATGAATATCGTGGATGGATTGTTAAATGGTAATTTTGCTTTTGTTTTTGATTCTCTTAGACATTTAGTAGCTCCTGTATTTACATTAGCTGTAGTTTGGTGGGCATTTATTTTAAGGATTACAAGATCTAGTATGTTAGAAACACTACGTAAAGATTATATTAGAACTGCCCGTGCAAAAGGTGTCAAAGAAAATGTAGTTATAAATAAGCATGCAAGAAGAAATGCTTTAATTCCAGTTGTTACTGTAGCCGGACCAATGGTCCTAGGTTTATTAGGTGGTATAGTAACGGTTGAAACTGTCTTTGGTTATAGAGGTTTAGGATTATTAGCCTATCAGGCAGCAACGAGATTAGACTATGCAGGTATTCTAGGAATAGCAATGTATTTTGGTGGTATATTGGTTCTTATAAATCTTATTGTTGATGTATCATATGCCTTCATAGATCCTAGAATTAGATTGGAGTGATGAATATATGGAATGGTCAGAAATACTAAAAAGACTAATAACTAATAGATTATCACTTTTTGGTATCATAATAGTAGTATTTTTTGCTGTTGTAGCAGTATTTGCTCCTTGGATAGCACCACCTGCTGATCCGGATGAGCCTTACGAAATACCAAGAAGTGGTTGGAAAGTTGCTCCAACACCACCAGACGCCGATAATATATTTGGTACCACGGAAGGTTCTTATGATATATTTTATGGTATGGTGTGGGGTTCTAGAACAGCTTTCAGAATTGGTTTCATTGTTGTAGGTATAAGTACTTTAATTGGAATTGCTGTTGGAACGATTTCAGCCTTTTATGGGGGCTGGTTTGATGAAATAATGATGCGGATAACGGATGTCTTTATGTCAATTCCGTTTTTAGTAGCCGCCTTAGTTTTAACGGCTATTTTAGGTAAGGGACTTGATAAAGTTATGATTGCCTTGATTGTCTTCGGCTGGATGGGAACGGCACGTTTAATGCGTTCGCAGGTATTAGAAATCAAAGCAGAAGAATTTATAGATGCAGCATATGCTTTGGGTGCTGGAGACACTAGAATAATTTTCAAACATGTATTACTAAATACTATTTTCCCAGTTTTAATACAAGCGTGTATGAGAATGGGATCAATGGTTATAACTGCAGCTACATTAAGTTTCTTGGGTGTTGGTGCCCCTCCAGGATATGCTGATTGGGGACAAATGATTTCTTTTGCAAGAAACTGGATTATTGGTAGTCAAGGTAATCCGTTAACCTATTGGTATACATTAATGATTCCTGGTGCTGCTATTTTATTATTTAGTTTATCCTGGAACTTAATTGGTGACGCATTTAGAGATATTCTTGATCCAAAGTTACAAAAATAAATTCGCTAAAGTAGGTGATAGATTTGAGTAAGGAAAAGCTTATAGATGTTAATGATTTGGCAACTTACTTCCATACAGAAGAAGGAACTGTAAAGGCGGTAGACGGAGTAAGTTTTGAAATTTACCCGGGAGAAACATTAGGGATAGT
>JAIPEX010000104.1 GCA_021736945.1 Halanaerobiales bacterium
CAAATTCTAATATATTTCTCCCAATTTTCTTCTCCTCGTTCCATATAAAGGGGATTAACTAGATGTTCGGCGTATTCCCAACGAGAAGGGAGCCAACAATGTTGGTTCTTATTTTCTTGATACATTTCCTTTAAAAAATCCATTATTTTGTTATAATCATCTTGGTTATAAAGTCTTGAATTAACCAATATTATCACCCCTGTACTTATATTGAATATATTTTAAACTAATATTTTATTATCCATCCTTATTTTATCAATTAATGATTAATATTAAAACTTGTTTTTTTATATTTGATAATAAATAATGGAAATCCTTAATTCTATAAATTATATTTTGTTTTCTTTTATCTTATAAAATCTCTAAATAATCAAAGAATAATAAAAGATGAAAATAACAGAATAAATATTAACAAAATTTTAAAACTATTTTAATATGTTTGTAATATTGATATCATATGTTATAATCAAACAACGTAACAGAAAGGAGGTAATTTATATGTATAATATTAAAGCAGATCTTCATACTCATACTGTAAACAGTGGACACGGCTATTCAACAGTTGATGAACTTGCAAGAACTGCATCCAAAAAGGATATTGAACTAATTGCTGTTACAGAACACGGACCAAGTCTTCCAGGCGGACCTCATAGATATTTTTTCAGTAATATGAGTATTTTGCCGGAAGAAATGTATGGAGTTAAAATCTTAAAAGGTATTGAAGCAAATATAGGTAACAAAGGTAAATTGGATTTAAATGAATCCGATTTAAAAAGTCTTGATTTTGTTGCAGCTGGCCTGCATTATAATACTGGTCATACTCTAAGCAATAAAAAAGAATATACTAAAGCTACTGTTGAAGCAATCAAAAATCCTTTAGTCAATATGATAACCCACCCTGCAAGCATTTACTACCCGCTTGATCTAGAAAAAGTTGTAAAAGCAGCCAGTATGCATGATGTAATACTGGAAGTTAATGCTGGTTCTTTTCATCCCAAGAAAAAAGGAGCACGCGGTAATAAGAATTTAACTATTAAATTATGCAAGTTAGCAAGAAAACATGGAGTCCTGCTCAGTCTTAATAGTGATGCTCATTTCCATACTCAAGTAGGACAAGTCCATCACTTATTTGATATAATCAAAGAAGCAGGAATAACTGATGAAAACCTAATAAATACTTCTATAGACAAAATAGAAACATTTCTTGAAGATAACAGGTTAAGAAAAATAAGTGTGTAAATTAAAAAGATAGAATAATGTAAATATCATCTCAATGATATTTATATTATTATTTTCCTCTTTTTAATTTACTTACATAATTTCTAATTCTCTCTCACCCACTCTCATTCCTTCACTTAAAGCTATTTAATTTATTTCTTTCCTTCTTTCATTATTTATAGTTCTTTAAACATAAAAAAATCCCCTGTAAACTTTCTTTAAAAAGTTACACAGGACTTTGTAAGATGTAATTATAATATTTAAATTTTCTCCCTCAATACTTGACCCGCTTCTTTCAATTCAACAAGAACATCCTTTTCATCATTCTCGGTTTCTGGATATTGTTCACATAATTCAGGTGTTATTACATCAGATTTTTCTACAGGGATTTCATAAAAGTTAGTTAAACCACCAGCACTACAGATATGACCTAACCCACATGAAAAACAAGCATATTCTCCTCTTACCTCTATCTGATCTATTGTATTAATCTTTGTGTCATCAAAGAAATTATTTATATCTTTTATAACACACCTTGAATATCCATCACCACTTACTCCGACTATAACTCCTGGTTTGTCTGCAAGTGGATAATTTTCATTATGTCTGAGACTAAAGGCAACTCTCTCCCAAAAGGCTCTTCCTTTAGCATTCATTCCATCCCAGTATTCAGGTGCACCGAACACAATTCCATCAGCCTCTATCATTGTTTCTACTATTTCATTTAATTTATCATCTTTCACACATCTATTTGTATTTATACAGCCATTACAGGCATTACATGTTAAGATTTCAAAGCTTGATAGGGAATAGAATTCATATGGTTCATCAGTCTCTTCTAACACTGTTTTAACCGCTTGTTCTGTTACTTTTTCTTTTCTTCCAGCACTTATTCCTACAATCATAATTATATATTAGTTGGAACTATTTATTTTATAAATATTAAGTTCCAACTTGATAATACCCTCCTCTGTGTTATTAATTACTCATTAATTAATAAATTCTAATATTTTTTCTCTGTACCATTCATTATCTGGATTTAAAATATCAGTAACAACCATATGTTTTTTATCTTCTACAACCCAAAGTTCTGCATTTTGTCCTGCTGCTTCTTTTAGATTATAGGCCTGTTCTATTAAAATTTGTTGATCTTGATCACCGTGGATTAATAAAATTGGGTTATTAACTTGTCGTATTTTACTTATTGGAGCATTTTTAATAGGTCTTCTATCGTATTTTAAAGATATTAATAATCTGATACTTGGTTTGAAGGATTGAACTACAAATTCTGGTACACCATCCCGCCTCATATAGTCTAGGAAGGTTTTTTCAGTAGATTGAAAGGCACTAACACTTATCACTTTATCAATCTCACTTCTTTCAGCAGCTGTATTAATTGCAGTTGCGCCTCCCATTGAAATACCATACAGAATAATTTCTTTGTTTTCATATTTCGGCTGAGATACAATCCAATCTAAAAGAGCTTTTACATCTTTAACTTCTGTATAACCGAAACCAATTTGGTTGCCCTCACTCTTACCATGAGCTCTCATATCTAAGCAGAATGTTTCATAATTATTATCACTGAAAAACTTACCGAAATCTAGAAGAGTAGAGGCATCTTGTCCGTCCATACCGTGTAACACGATTACTATCCCTTCGGGATCTTCCTTTTTAAAACGCCAGGAACTAATCTTTAATCTATCTGAACTTTCAGTTTCAATTCTATCTATCTCATCTGCATATGTTTTTATTAAACTGCTGTTTTTTTCAACTCTTTTATCAGCCATTTCATTAAAAATATTATTACTAAACCAGGTAATAGCTCCAAACCCGATTATTATTATGACAAGCAAGACTATTAAACCTATTTTAAGGGCTTTTTTCATCGTTCTTTTCCTCCAATTTAATTAGTGAAATTATTCTAAGGCTTTTTCTACAGCTTTTTTAGCATGAAGTTCTGTAGTATTAAATACTGGGATATCAACATCCTTATCTTTTATTAATAAGGGTATCTCAGTACAACCTAATACTACTCCTTTAGCTCCTCTTGTTTTGAGCTTTTCTATAATCTTTTTGAACTCTTTTCGGGATTCATCTTTTATTATACCGGAGATCAATTCTTTATAGATTACATTATGTATTATTTTTCTTTCTTCCTCATTGGGAACTACAACCTCAATTCCGTGTTTGTCTTTTAGTCCACCCTTATAGAAGTCCTGTTCCATCGTAAAATTAGTACCTAAAAGTCCAACTTTTTTTATACTTTGTTTTTTAATTTCATCTGACGCTGCATCTGTAATATGTATCAAAGGAATATTTATACTTTCTTGTACCTCAGGCGCCATTTTATGCATGGTATTAGTACATATCAAAACCATGTCAGCACCAGCTTTTTCTAGCTTTTTGGCAATTTTAATCATTTTTTCTGTTAATAGGTTCCAGTTACCTTGATGCTGTAGGTTTTCAAATTCAGCAAAATCAACAGAATACATTATCGTTTTAGCTGAATGGGGTTCTCCTAGTTTTTCCTTTACTAGTTCATTAATTATCCTATAATATTCTAAAGAGGATTCCCAACTCATACCGCCAATCAAACCAATTGTTTTCATTATTATCCTCCTGAATTAAGTACTTTTAATCAATCATTTTTGAAAAAACTTTTTTATAAACGTCTAAATTATTTTGACTATACAGTACAAAACGGATTGTTTTTACTTCTTCAAGTTCAGTCAGTATTTCAAAAATAGTATCTAATGCTACCTTTGTGGCATCTTCTATCGGATAACCAAAAGCTCCCGTAGATATGGCTGGAAAAGCAATAGATTCAATTTTATCATCTTCCGCTAGTTCAAGGGCTTTTTACAACAAGCGGCTAACAACTTATCTTCTGGCTTATCTCTACCATAGACTGGTCCTAGACAGTGAATTACATATTCATTGGGAAGTTGATGACCGCCTGTAATTACAGCTTCCCCGGGACTAATCGGTGCTAACGGTCTAAGTTCAGGACCTGCAGCTCTATGAATTGCCCCGGCTACTCCTCCCCCGATTCTAAGCTGAGCATTCGCTGAATTAACAACAGCTTGCATATCTATATCTCCTGTTACAAATTCCAATTTAACATACAATTTGATTTTTTCCATTAGTATCACTTAAATAAAGTATAAAACACATTATAATTATTATTTGTTTTTTAAAAAATATTATAATTTTATATTCTGGAAAACACTTCAATGTGGTTTCCTTCTGGATCAACAAATTCAAAAACATTGTTATCTAGAATTTTTTCTAAAGGAAAAACTATTTCAATATTTTTGTTTTTCATGGTTTGTATTAACTGAGGTGCATTCTCAACTTCAAAGCTTAATAAACAGTTGTCACCATATGTTGCTTCTTCATTTTCTAAACCATATTCAAAAAGAAATAGTCTAAAACTATCAATTTTAAATAAATAGAAACTTTCTTTTAATTTTTCTGCTTTTCTTTTTAAAAACCATTGATAAAAATCAACTGCTCTTTCCATGTTCTGAACACAGATATAGGCAGACTCAAGTTTTGGTTTCATCTTCTTCCCCCATTACTAATTCAATTATTTTTCTGTTTCAATTAATGTTAATAAATTTACCTGATTTCTATATCAAACTCATATTCTTCAGCTAATTTTTTTATAGGTACATCATATTTTTTCATTATTTTTACTGAGTCATTATCTAGGATATTGAAGTCCCTTTTCCAGACTTTTTCAAAATATTTACGATGATCATTTATTATCATTAAAAGTCTTAATAGACTGATAAAATTTAATTCAGAACTGGAATCTATTTTTTTTAATATCACTTCATGGATTTCTTTAGGTATTATGGAATCAAGTTTAACTAAATCCCAAATACCGTATCTATCCAACTCTTTTAAGATATTATTTGATTCAGATTCACTTTGAAAAGTAGGTTCAATTATATCTTCTTTTATCTCTTCTCTAAATTCAGCTAAGAGATATTTTTGTAGAGAGGTTTTATTTGTTTTTATATCTATTTCACCATTCCTGGTAATCTCTTTTACCTTCTCCTTATAATCATCTACTTCTTTTGCTAGTAGATTAAATTCTCGATCGGCCATTTCTAGCATTCCTGATAGGGAATAGAATCTTCTCTGTAGATGTTTTGGTAAGTTACCTTTCAATTTATAATTTCTATCATGTTCGATTTCTGCCCAGGCATGTTGTAGAATACTGCGAATCTGTATTTCAAATTTTAGGTTTTTAAATGTATTGAATTCTTTTAAATCTATTAATTCATCGGTTAGGGTTCCTATATAATGTACAGACTTATAACCCATTTTATCTGCATCAAGTAAATCTGCCTTATCTTCACTATTTTCATAATCGATTTTAAATACTTCTTTGATTAAATCACTAATTTCATATACATCTTTTTCAAATAAGGTGATTATCCTGATCCCTGCTAGATCTGTTATCTCATTAAGAGGTTTTTTATATTTATCTTTTTTTGCTTTTCTTTTGAAACTCTCAATACTTTTAGCTCTGTTTTCAATACTATGATAATAGATATCTTTATCTTCCAATAGTCTTTTAATAATCTTTTCAACTTTTCTTGATAGTTTTTTATACGTAGCTTGATTTTCCTTATACCATTTTACTGCTTTTTTAACTGCTTTTTCTTCCGCCATACAATATCCCCCTCTCAGAGATAGAATCCTTATTCATTTCTATTTCTTTTTTTATATAAATATATTGTTCTAGAATCTATTATTTGTCTTTTTTATAATTCCTTCTCCATCCTTATCTTATCATACTTTCGGCCTAGTTAAAAAAATAGAAGGAATATTACTTCATATTTAATTTGAAAAAATAATAGTAAATTTATTAGGAAAAGATCAATAATATAATAATTGCTTCCTAACTTTAAAGTCTATATATTATTTATCTTTGTTTTTTAATGAGACAGTAACTGCAACTGCTAATACAAATAATACAGCCACTAAAACTTGCGTTGACATTAAAAATCCACTCCTTAAAATTTATTATAGCTTTTAAAATGTAATTAAAACATACAAACAAATGCTAATATATAGTTAATTACGGAGACAAAAATTCCTTTATATTTATACCAATAAAATTTGATAAATATAACCACTAAAAATTGCCCCTAATAAGATAAATACTACATAAAAAGTTAAAGCTCTTTTTTTAATAATTGCCGACATCCCTGTAATTACTGCTGCCCCTGTTCCCTGGCCGGCAATCAAGAAAGCCAAAATTGCACCTTCTCCTGCTCCTAACTCTAAGATACTCTGTAATAATGGTAAAGATGAAGAGCCACTTACATATAATGGTAAACCTATTGCGGCAGCCAGAGGTATAGAGTATGCTTTCTCACCACTAAATAATTCTAATATTATTTTTGTAGGAACCATAATTTCTACTAATTGACCAATAGCTATAAATATCATAAAATAAAGTAGTACCTTTTTTATACCCAGGTTATAAAATTCTTCTGCAAATTTTTTTATTTTTTTCATCCAGGTTGTTTTTTGATCTTTATTTTGATGCTTTAATCCGACATTTTTATTATTCTTCACACAACAACTTATCTCCTCTTGTTTTGTTTTTTCATTTCTTCTCTTTTCATTTTCTCTTATTAATCTGTATTGACTATTAAAAAAAGAAGTTCTTTTTTCCAAAAAACTTGCCAATAAGCCACCTGCAATTCCTAATAATATGGAAAAAGTTAATACTCCCATAGCAAGTTTAAAACCTAAGAACCTGTTTTGAAATATGAACTGAGAAGGGCTGGTTAAAGGAGAAGATACTAGAAATGCCATGATAGGTCCCCAGGGTAAATAGGAAGCAAACATAGACAAGATAACAGCCATTGTGCCGCAGGCACAAAGCGGAGTAAAGGTACCAAATCCAATAGAACCAAAAACAGATAGTTTATCATTTTTCTTTACCCAGCTTTTTAGCTGGTCACTTCCTAGATATACTTTTATAGAAACAGCTGTTAAAATTCCGAATAAAAGAATCCACCAGTCTGCTTTTAAATATGAAATTTCAGCACAGAATATCTTGGTTATTAAATCTATCAATTTTTATCACCTCTTTTTTATTTGTATAATACAAATAAATGTTAAAATTTTTTCTTCTTAACAACACATAGGTCTTACTTCTTTTAAAGCAGTAAGTAAAGTATTTACTGAAGAAACTACTTCAAGAACTTCTCCTTCGGGTATTGCATCAATAATTTCTTTATAATATTCATTAACCTTTTGTTTTAATATTTTCGCCTTTTCTTTTCCCTGGGGAGTTAAACTAGCTAGGATTACTCTACCATCATTTTTTGAGCGGTTTTTTTCAATAT
>JAIPEX010000105.1 GCA_021736945.1 Halanaerobiales bacterium
GCTGATAGTGATTTGCATGAAATGATTAAAGAAATGTTGAAAACATTTTGGGTTCCATTTATACTTTCGGCAATTATATATTTCATAATAGGTTTAAGTTATAATGGGTATTCTTATGACGTATCACAGATTTCAACTTTATTGGATGGTCTAGTAAATAATTATTTAATATCATTTGTAATGTTAATACCTCCATTATCAATAATTATTTTAGCTGTAAAAAGAGTTCCTACAATATTAAATTTAATAATTAACTTAATCTTAAGTTCTTTTATAGCACTTTTTATAAGCGGGATGACAATCAATAAAATAATTAGTTCAATGTATACAGGTGCTGTTGGAGAAACTTCCATTTCTTTACTAAACAAATTGTTAACCAGAGGTGGGTTGTCAAGTATGTTAGAACTCATCTCATTAATTATATTAGCAGTTGTGTTGGGAGGACTTTTAGAAAAACTAGGTATTTTAAATACAATATTAAGTAAGATAATTCAGGCAATTGAGAATCGTAGTCAGTTGATTACAGTCACAATGGCATCTTCTTTTATAACAGCTCTTTTAAGTTGCAATCAACTTTTAGCAGTATTTTTGCCAGGTAAAATGCTTGGTAATAAATATGATGAAATGAAAGTTCCGCGCAGTATTTTAGGTAGATCTTTAGGAGATTCTGGTTTAATTTTATCTCCACTTATTCCCTGGAATATTAATGCTTTAATGATGATGGGTATTCTTAATGTTCATACATTAGAATATTTTAAATATACATTTTTCCCAATTTTAGTTCCCATATCAGGTTTAATCCTGGCCAATTTTATAAAAGGAGGAAAAAAGAATGGATCAAAATTTAAAAGAGAAAGTAGATAATTATAAAGAAGACATCATAAACTCATTACAAGAGATAGTACAGATTAAAAGCGTTGAAGCCCAGGCAAAGGAAGGTATGCCCTTCGGAGAAGGGGTAGATAAAAGTCTGAGAAGATTTTTAGAGATAGCCGAAGATTTAGGTTTAAAAACTAAATATGTAGATGGTTATGCAGGACATGTTGAAATAGGAGAAGGGGAAGAAACCCTTGGTATATTATGTCACCTTGATGTTGTACCTGAAGGTACAGGTTGGACATATCCACCCTATAATGCAGAAATTCATGATAATAAAATGTACGGCAGAGGTACTATAGATGATAAAGGTCCTGTAGTAGCTTCACTATATGCTTTAAAAGCAATAAAAGATAGTGATTTGAATTTAAATAAAAAAGTTCGTTTAATCTTAGGTACTGATGAAGAAAGTGGTTGGGAAGGATTAGAATATTATTTTAATAAGGAATCAAAACCAGAAATGGCTTTTAGTCCAGATGCTCAGTATCCAGTAATCCATGCTGAAAAAGGTATCTTAATCTTTGATTTAAATTATGAATTTGAGTCTTATGAAGAAAATTATTTAGGACAAGAAAATTATAAATACGAAGTATTATCCCTTAAAGGTGGAAATGCACCCAACATGGTCCCTGATAACTGTGAAATATTAATAAAAACAGATTATGGAAAAGCATTAGAGAAAAAGTTTGCTAATTTTAAAAATAAATATGATTATGATATTAATTTAAGTAAGGAAGGAAAAAATAAGTATAAGCTGATTTCTAGTGGTGTATCTGCACATGGAAGTATGCCTGAAAAAGGTAAAAATGCTATTTCAAGACTATTAGCCTTTTTAGGAGAATTAGATAAATTGAATATTGAAGATTTTATTGATTTCTATAATAATAAAATTGGATTAGACTCTAATGGTGAAAGAATTGGTTGTAATCTTAATGATGAAGTTTCTGGTAATTTGATATTTAATGTGGGCCAGATTAATTTTACGGGGAATCTCATTAAAACTACAGTGAATATAAGATATCCTGTAACTAAAAAT
Organism: Halanaerobiales bacterium; assembly: GCA_021736945.1. Taxonomy (GTDB): domain Bacteria; phylum Bacillota; class Halanaerobiia; order Halanaerobiales; family M55B127; genus M55B127. The sequence goes on from JAIPEX010000105.1 coordinate 1,913, forward strand.
AAAGATGAAGTTTTAGATGGTATAAAAGATGCTATAGATCAATATGATGTTTATCTAGAAATGAAAAACCATCAAGAACCACTTTATGTTCCAAAAAATGATCCCTTAGTACAAAATTTGATGGATGTTTATAGAAAAGTTACTGGTGATAATAAAAGTAATCCAATAGCTATCGGTGGAGGTACTTATGCTAGAGCAGTACCTAAAGGAGTTGCTTTTGGGGCATTATTCCCAGGGGAAGAAGAGTTAGCTCATCAAAAAGATGAATATATTGATCTTGAAAACTTACACAAAAACGCATTAATAATTGCTTCTGCAATTAAAGCATTAACAACAGAAAAATAGGGAGGGATATAATGAAGATTAATATTAGTAATTTTCCTGATATTAAAGTTGGAAACTATACAGATAGTCAGGCTGGTACTGGTTGTTCAGTTGTATTATTTGATGAACCTCTTGCGGGATCAGTAAGTGTAATGGGGGGAGGTCCCGGTAGTAGAGAATTAGCTCTTTTAGAACCTACAACTGGTATGGATCAAATAAATGCTGTCTTATTAACCGGAGGTAGTGCATTCGGTTTAGCTGCTGCAGATGGTGTAATGAAGTATTTAGAAGAAAATAATATTGGATTTGATACTGATATAGCAAAAGTACCAATAGTTCCTTCAGCAGTTATTTATGATTTGAACCATAAAAATGCTAATATTAGACCCGGAAGTAATGAAGGCTATTATGCCTGTGATACAGCTAATAATGAGTTTTACATCGGTTCTTGGGGAGTTGGAACCGGTGCTACTTGTGGTAAATTATTAGGTGTTGATAAAGCTTCAAAATCAGGACTTGGTTTTGCTGAAGTAAGTTCTGGGGATATTAAGATTTCGACCTTAACTGTTTGTAATGCGGTTGGTAATATTATTAACCCTGATACCGGTAAAATGGTAGCTGGTATAAAAGGTGAAGATGGTTATATTTCTTACCAAGAAATAGTTGAAAAAGAGTTTATGAATTTGTTTGGCATGAATACAACTTTAGGAGTAGTAATTACAAATGTAAAACTTGAAAAATCTAAATTAAAAAAGATAGCCGAAATGGCTCATGACGGTTTAGCAAGAACTGTTAACCCTGTGCATACAATGTTTGATGGAGATATGATTTTTGTATTTTCCACAAATAAAGTTACTGCAGATATAAATAAAACAGGTGTGTTAGCTGCTGATACAGTTTCACAAGCTATTTTGAATGGTATAGAAGCTGTAAAAGAAGATAAGAAAGGAGAATAAAAAATGGAATATAAGTATTGTAATTCATTAATAGAATTTTTAAAAAATAGTTCTTCTCCCTTTCATGTAGTTGATAACACAGCAAAAATTCTAGAAGATAATGGCTTTAATAAATTAAATATTAAAAACAAGTGGGAGTTAAAGGAAAACAGCAAATATTATGTAACGAAAAATGATTCTGCAATTATAGCATTTACTACTGGTAAAAAGTCTGAACTTACAGAAGGATTAAAAATAGTTGGGGCTCATACAGATAGTCCTTCCATAAAAATAAAACCTAAACCGGAGTTTGAAGATGAAGACAATTATTTGAAATTAAATACTGAAGTATATGGAGGTCCAATTTTAAATACTTGGTTTGATAGACCATTGACGTTAGCAGGTAGGGTTAGTGTTTTAAAGAATGATAATTTAAAGAATATTAATATTAATCTTAAGGATCCTTTGATGATCATCCCTAATCTTGCAATTCATTTGAATAGGGATGTTAATAAAGGTCAAGAAATAGACAAACAAAAAGATCTAATTCCGATTATAAAAACTCTAAACGAAAATGAGGATATCGAAAATTATTTGATCAACTTAATTGCTGAAGAACTTAAAGTTGATAGTACTGATATTTTAGATTTTGATCTTTATTTAAGAGATACAGAAGATCCTATCGTAATGGGAAGTGAAAAAGAATTTCTTAATGCTGGACAAATTGATGATTTAGGAATGGCTCATGCAGGATTAAGTGCATTACTAGAAAGTAATACTAATGATTTTAAATTATTAGTACTTTTTGATAATGAAGAAATTGGCAGTAATACAGATGTCGGTGCTGATTCTCCTTTATTAAGCAACTTAATTGAAAGGATAGTATATTCACTGGATGGAAATAGGGCAGACTATTTACAGATTATAGAAAACACTTTTATGATTTCTGCCGATATGGCTCATGCAGTTCATCCTAATTATTCTGAAAAACACGATCCAACAAATAAACCCGTAATTAATAAGGGGCCGGTCGTTAAAATTAGCAGTAACCGTAGATATACTACTGATAGTTATTCAGGCGGTTATATTAAAAAACTTTGTAACGAAAATAATATCCCGTATCAAAATTTTGTTAATAACTCAAATGAAAGAGGCGGTTCAACTATAGGACCTTTAAATTTACGCCATTTAGGTGTAAAATCAGTAGATATAGGTAATCCGGTTTTATCGATGCATTCAATAAGAGAACTTTATGGATTAAAAGATCATGATTTGGTTATTGATTTATTAACCGCGTTTTATAATGATTAAATGAAAGGGTGGTAGAATTGAGTTACACTTTTGATGAAAATATTGATAGAACAAATACAAATTCGGTAAAATGGGATATGACAGACCATTATTTTGATAAAGAGGAGTGTTTGCCACTGTGGGTAGCTGATTCTGATTGGGAAACTGCTCCTGAAATAAAAGAAGCCATAAAAAATAGAGCTGAGCATGGTATATTTGGTTATACTTATCCATCTGAAGAATTAACTCAAACCGTTATTGAATGGGTAAAAAATCAGTATGATTGGGAAATAAAAAAAGATTGGGTAGTTTATGCAAATGGAGTGGTACCATCAATTAATATTTCTATTAGAGCTTTAAGTATACCTGGAGATGGTGTCATAATACAAACTCCAGTATATTTTCCTTTTATATCAACAGTTAAAAATACCGGCCGCCAATTAGTAAATAATCAGTTAATAAATGATGACAACTATTATAAAATAGACTTTGAAGATTTAAATTATAGTCTTTCTCCTGAAAATGAAGAAAGCTGTAAAAGAGGAGAATTACTGTTATTCTGTAATCCCCATAATCCGGTTGGAAGAGTCTGGAATAAGGAAGAACTTAAAAAAATAAATGAAACGGTTATTAAAAACGATCTTATTCTTATCTCAGATGAAATTCATTCAGATTTTATTTTTGAAGATAATAAACACATTCCAGCTGCAAGTCTTTCTAAAGAGATTGAACAGAGAAGTATAACTTTAATGGCTCCGAGTAAAACATTCAATATAGCGGGTCTACATACTTCTTTTGCCATAATTCCTAATAAAAAGATTAGAAGAAAATTTAAAAGTGTAAAAGACCATCTTGTAGGTGCAGGAAGTATTTTTGGTCTAACTGCTATGCAGGCTGCTTATAGCAAAGGAGAGCCCTGGTTAAAAGCTCAACTTGAGTATATTAAAGATAATATTGAATATACTGCAGATTTTCTTGATGAAAATCTTCCTCAGGTAAAATATTCTAAACCGGAAGGCACTTATTTGTTTTGGTTAGATTTTAGAGAAGTTGAATCTTGCTCGGAAGATATTAATAATAAGTTAGTGAAAGAATTTAGTGTGGCTCTAGAACCGGGTAATTGGTTTGGAGAAGGTGGAGCAGGTTTCTTAAGAATGAACCTTGCTACTCCCAGAAATAATATCAAAAACGCATTAGAAGGTATCAAAAAATATATCGAAAAATATTATAAATAAGTGGAGTGAAAAAATGAGTGAAGTTATTGTTATAGGTGGCGGACCAGCGGGTATGATGGCCGCAGGGGTTGCTGCTAGTAGAGGTAAAGAAGTTGTTTTATTCGAAAAAAATGAAAAGCTTGGTAAAAAATTATATATTACTGGAAAAGGTAGATGTAATTTTACCAATAAATCAGATGTTAATACATTATTAGAAAATGTAGTTAATAATAAAAACTTTTTATATAGTGCATTTTATACGATGGATAGTGAAAGATTAATCCAATTTTTTGAAGATTTAGGCTTAAAAACAAAAGTTGAAAGAGGAAACAGAGTTTTTCCAGCTTCTGATAAAGCGAGTGATGTTAATAAAACTTTAAAAAAATATTTAAAGGAAAACAATGTTGAAATAGTTTATAAAAAAATAAAAAATATTGAAACTGAAAATAATAGAATTAAATCTGTAATTACAGAAAAAGATGAGATATATTACTGTAAATCTTTAATCCTTGCTACAGGGGGATATACTTATCGGGCTACTGGTTCAACAGGAGAAGGTTATGAGATGGCAAAAAATCTTGGCCATACCATAAATGATTTATATCCTTCTTTAGTTCCTCTAGATCTTTACGAACGTTATGAAACAGAAAAATTAGAAGGTTTAAGTCTTAAGTTTGTAAAAATTAAAGTCAAGAATCCTAATAATGAAGTAATTTATCAGGATTTTGGGGACTTAGTATTTACTGAAAAAGGAGTATCAGGCCCTATAATTTTATCTGCAAGTTCAAATTTAAAAGATGTTAAGGATAAAAATTATATTTTATCAATCGATTTAAAGCCTGCTTTAGATTATGATAAACTAGATCAAAGAATTCAAAGAGACTTTAAAAAATATGCCAATAAAGATTTTAAGAATTCTCTAAATGATCTATTACCTTCAAAATTGATTCCGATATTTCTGAATAGGACAAAAATTGATCTAAGAAAAAAAGTAAATCAAATTACTTCAGATGAAAGGGAAAAGATTATTAGTCTTTTAAAAGAATTTAATTTTACAATAAAAGATTATAGTTCTTTTGATGAAGGTATTATAACATCTGGGGGAGTAGAGGTCGATGAAATTAATCCAACAAATATGGAATCAAAAATTATAGATGATCTGTATTTTGCTGGAGAAATCATAGATGTCGATGCTTACACAGGAGGATTTAATTTGCAAATAGCGTTTTCTACAGGTTATCTTGCTGGTTTAAATGTATAAAAAGGAAATATTTAAAACGAAAAGGTTTCCCAAATGGGAAACCTTTTTTAAATAATTATTCTATTAAAATTTTGTAATTAGGTAATAATGTTACTGGATTCTTGTTCTTGTGCTTCTTGTTCGCCTTCTTCACCAGTAATATAACCATTAATAATCTTATTTACAGAATTCATAACTTCATTGAATTTCTTTTGACTTTCAATATAAGATTTAATTGCAGGATTTTGTTCCATTTTCATCTGAATACTTTGAAGTTGTTTCTGTTGTTTTTCGCTAACTTCTTGACCATTTGAGCGAGCCATTTGAAGTTGCTTATTTGTGTTTTCATATTCCTCTAATAAAGAAGTAGCTTCTTCATCATCATATAAAGCACTTTCTTTTTTCTTAAGTTCTTTATATTCTTCTGATTCAACAAGTTCTTGACCTAATTCTTTCGCTTTTTCAATAACTGACATTAATTTATTCACCTCATATTTTATAGTAATCAACAATTATTAATCTTAACATTACTTACTCGATATGTCAAATTAGACAGGGTTTTA
>JAIPEX010000106.1 GCA_021736945.1 Halanaerobiales bacterium
TATCTTCTGTTGGATGATTTTGTTTCCACCACCACAAAGTTAACCATATCCATATATCATTAATATTGATTTCTTTTGTTTGTAACATACGATTAAAGCTGTAACGATGTATTCTGGCAAAATTAATATAATCATCAACAGTTGGACAGTCTTTATCATTTGAGTATCTAACTTTAAGATATTTTGTTGCTAAGTTCTGTCCTCCTTTTCCTAATTTGCCGGGTTCTATGTTAATTAAACCTATTTTAGATAATTTTTTTCTATGTCTGCGAATTGTTTTTGTACTAACACTAAATTTCATTGCAAAATAAGCATCTGGCTTATAAAATTTACCATTGTAATAATTAGACTGACTAATTAATTCTAAAAAATATACTTTTGCTGTAACAGGTAAATTATTAAAATCTTCACGTGTATATAGCTTACTTGCTAATGGAAACCAGTTAATCATAATTTTTAATCTCTCCTATTATGTCAAGTTTTGTTTGGTTATGTATTTATCTGTAACCCGCTTTATATAATTCTTCAAGCTCTCTCTCTGGACTAACATATTCCTGTCCCTGTTTAAACTGCTCATGTTTGTTTATAATGTCTTTTACTTCCTGCAAGGTATTAATACCCTGCTTTGTCCAGTTATCCAATATACGCCTTATATATGCGAAGGTATCTCCATTATATCTACCTGTTAACTCAATAGCTTTTTGAATAACTTTATCGGGTAAATTGTAAGCTAATAATTGTTTAATCTCATAATTTTTTATCTGCCGTTCAAATACTTGAAAAAACAGTTTAGCTGTCTGCTTTGAAAAGTTTTCAGAATTTTTTTGCTGATGCCCTTCTTCTTCTTCTTTGTAAGTATTATTTAAATCAGTATTACTTGGTCGTAACTTTTCCGGTTCTTGACCCGTAGAATTTCCGGTTCCTGACCCGTAAAAATTACGGTTCCTTGCTGTGCCTGACTTTTCACTCCTTTTATAGTTGATTTTACCTACAAAAATGATGTTTGGTTTATTTAATCCCTGACGTTCTTCATAGATCAATTTTTTGCTTTTTAACTCTTTAAAAGTTTTGGTTGCTGTTTTACCTGATATACATAACAAGTCCTGTACTTCTTCCCTTCTCAATATCAAAAAAACTTCTCCCTTATCATTAACCCAATTATTTTTTTTGCTTAATTCCAGCCTGTCCAATAAAATACCATATAAAAGTTTTGCATTACTGCTTAAATCTCTGTAATAACTGCTAGTAAATAGCTGTTTTGGCACTTGATAAAACTTGTGTCTGTTCACTTCATAAATTTTATAAACTTTTCTGTTACTCATAATAAAAAATCCTCCCTTTGGTGATAGTTTCCACCTCTGGCAGGATAGCTTTCAAAAATATTTAATTTGTGTTTAGTATATTTTTTAGATATAATAAACACACAACGGATATTTTTTTAAAGCCACCTGCCTCAGGTGGTTTTTTCTTTTTTTATTATATTATAATTTAAATAATATATAGTGCAATTTATCCCTTTTTGGCTTTTATATTAGCTGACTGACGGATATAATTTAAAAATAGGTACTATATCCCTTCTGGACACCCTTCCCCCCTTAAAACGGCTGTAAACGGCTTAAATAACTGTTTTTGTTATATCTGTTTGTCCTATTTCCTCTATATCCTCAATATTAAATCTTAATTTTATAGCATTTAAAGCAATATAAGACCATTCACGCCCTAAACTGTAAAATGCACTTATGACAGTTGCATTATAATCATCTCTACCCGTAAATAAGTGATATGCTAATCTCAATAAAGCAAGTTCCCCGTCTGATAGGACATCATCTAAAGCCTTACTGTTAATCATACCAGTTTTAAAATTATAATACTTATCTGGACAACGTCTAAATTTATCAATACTGCTTAAAATATAAAATAAAGCTACTCTTTCCCTGTCATTATAAGAAGTATTATTAATTTCAATCATCTTATTAAAATGTTCCAGGTGTTTATTATCTAAAAAAGATACTTGCATTTTAATATCTCCTTTCTTGTTTAAATCTCTCTACTTCCTGACGGGTAACCTTCCAGCCCCTACCTTTCTTAAATCCCTGTAATTTACCATCATTAAGCCACGTTTGGACTGCTCTAGGTGTTACATCAAATATTTTTGCTACCTCTTTTGTGCTTAATACTTCCTCTTTTTGATTATCCTCTGAAAAAAATAACTGATTAACTGCTAATCTTTTATCTGTTTCACCTTTTTTATTATCTTTTTTAGCTGTTTCTGTTTTTTGTACTGTTTCCGGCTCTGTTCTTTCCTCTGGTTTTATAGTGTTATCATCAATAAACCTGTTTAATTCCTGCTTTTTTATTCTTACGGCTCTACCTACTTTTGTCGGGTTTAATTTCCCCTTACTAGTTAAGTTATAAACTGTCTGCTCTGTAACATTTAATATATCTGCTACCTCTTTGACAGTTAATAATTTCATAAAATCCACCTCCTAAAACTAAAACTGATTAATTAAATTGTAACATAACTTAACTTAATTGCAAGTTATTTTTTATAATGTTTTATAACAGTTTATAAATAATTTCGCAAATTTTACGAAGTTTTAAAATCAGCAATAAAAACACTAATTATTACTGTAATATTAATAAAGTAAGGACTTTTATATTTTTAAAATATGTCTTATTTCCAATTTTACCATCTCTGACTATAACTATTTTTTACCTAAAATATGGAAATAATGAAGTTTTTAACCGTATCTAAAAGAATACTGGGATTATATCTAACTTAATATTTAAATATTTAAAATAATATCTAAAACTAAATACTAATTAAATAAAAAATACCTGCTATAATAGCAGGATAATTTTTCTCACGTGTGGGTATAGTGTCAAAAAGCTATACTGTCATGAGGTTGTTTTTAATTTTAACCTTTCATGGACTTTGTTTTTTGTATCTGCTGTATTTATTAATATTAACCCCTCACACTTGCTTATATGAGTAATCTATTTAATGTAGGTAAAATAATGCCTATTACCCTCCCCCCTGCTTAAAACGACTCTGTGTACCTCCTCTATAAGGGATAAAAATATTTATTCTTCCTAAAACTCTTTTTTTATAGTGTTAAAATATTAGTTTTTTCTTAGGTTCCCTTTTTTATAGTGTCCAATGCCTCTTGGATAACTTGTTTATTTTGATTGTTTATGGCTTCTACAAGCTCATTTATTTAATCCTGCATTCTTTAAACCCCTGTTTGCTTACTGGTTTATTTACTTCTTTAACTTCTACTATTTCATTTTCTTTAGCCTGGTCCTCCAGCTGTTCTTTATTTATTACCCACTTCTGGCCGTATTTTGTATTAATCTTTTCCCCTGGTATCTGGCCTGACCTTAACTTTGTGTAGACTGATTTTTTGCTTAAACCTAATATTTTTGCCGCCTCTTTTACTCCTATCTTTTCCTTTTTCATTTCCCTCTCTCCTTTTAACATTAATTGCTGTTAAAAAAGTGCTCTATCTAGGCCCTGATTAGACTTCAACCACATCCACTGCCTGGAGCCCTTTTTCAGTTTCCTCTACTTTAAATTCTACTTCCTGCCCTTCTTCTAACCCCTTAAAACCTTCCTCCTCAATGTCTGAACGATGAACAAATACATCTTCTTTCTCGGTTTCACTTTCAATAAACCCGTAACCTTTCTCAGCACTAAACCACTTAACAGTTCCTTTTTTAATCATGGTGAGCTTTTCCTCCTCTTTTTATATTTTTTTATGTCTCTGCAAATATAACAATTTACTTCTCAACAGCCTTTTTAAATGTTTTTCCTTTTCTAAAAACGGGGACCTTCCGTTCAGGAATAATAATCTCCTCACCCGTCTGCGGGTTTCTACCCTTCCTTTCTGCCCTATTATTTACTTCAAAAGAACCAAAGCCAATAATTTGTACCTTATCCCTATCCTCTTCTGGCTTTTTTGCTTCCCGGCCCAAATAATCCATAATTATATTAAGGGCAGTGTCAACTACTTGTTGGGCCTCCTTTTTAAATAAATCATCAGCCTCTTCAAATACCGCCTCAATTAACTCTGTTTTGGTCATTAAAATTTCCCTCCTTTTCTACTACAATTCTTGATACAATAGCATTCTCCTGTAATAATGTTGCAACTAAAAAAAAGAAGAGAAATGCCCCCTTATTATCTGCAATATTCTTTAATCCTTTACGACCACTACAAGTATAATCGCTGTTAAAAAAAGGAGTCAGGAAATTTATCTGTAATTTCATTAATAACAGGTCCCAGTAATTATGGATAGACAACAAAAGATAGATAAACAGACTGGGGGTGGAGAATCTTCAGATCAGAGTAAAAAAGAAATAATTCAGTTATCTTTTTGGTGAGGTAAGATGATAAGAGTTGTGAAGGTTGGAAAACGATGGGTGGGCGCTAATTTGTTTGATTGTTTGCTACTGAAAAAGGGGGGATACGAAAGTTATTAGAAAAAACCTTGTTATTATGACCCGGCAAGTAAAAATAGAGTTATATTCATGAAAAAATAAAAATCCCGCCTTCTCTTTTTAGGTAGGAAAAATTAAGAATAAAAATTATTTCTCCCTATATTCGGGTAATTAAACTATAAATTAATATAATAGCTAATATTTTAATTGCTTGGGAAAAAGCTAAGTCATTGTCCAAATTGTTTAATCTTTTTATTATTTTTCTATATTTATAAAAATGAGTATTGAGCTAGCCCCTCTAATCTTGGACAAGCTTTAATATGATTTGTTAAACACAGATTCTTAGTAATTTTAATTACTTATGCTGCAAACTTAATTCCTGAAACTAAGTTGTTCAGAATATTTTTATGATAAACTGCTGGTGGTATTTTACCCACAGATGAGTGTGGTCTTAGGTTATTGTATTTATCAATAAATTTAGCTATAGAATTTCTGCAGTGAGTTATGCTGCGATAATGTTTTCTATAGACTTCAGCTCTTTTTAAAGTACCGTGAAAACTTTCAATATAACCGTTTTCTTCAGGTGTATTTACCATTGTTCTTTCATGAGATATATCAAGGTCTCTAATCCTGGTCTGAAACTCTCGACTTCTAAATTGAACGCCATTATCAGTCCTTAAAACTAGATTATCAGTGTTTCGATTTTCAACTGCCTCATCAAGTGCTTTAAGAGCTTCTTTTGTGCGGCATCTTAGGCCTTCGTGATGACCTACAATTTCTCTGGTAAATACATCGATAATATCAAACATATATACCCACTGACCACTATTATCTATGTACATCTGGACCATATCCATCTCCCAGAGCTGGTCAGGTCCAGTTAGTTCATGTTTCTGTCTTAATTGATATTCTTTAGGTTTTGGCACTATTTTATCCTGCAGGAGGTCTAAGACCTTCATAATGCGGTAAATTCGCTTATGATTAACTTTTAGATTTTCTGTATAGTTCAGGTAATCAGTTACCATTCTGTAGCCTAGATGAGGAGACTCTTCACAGTAATCTTTAACCAGTTGAACAACATTTTCTTCTGGAACTAGATTACCCTCTTTATCATAGGCTGGATGACCAGTATAAAGTTGATCTTCAGTATCTTCATCTTCGGTTTGCTCATTGTTTTGACGGTGATAGTAAGTGCTTCTGGCTATATTAAATGTTTTACATAATTCTACTACTGTATAGTCTGATTTAAGTTGATTAATTATTTTAATTTTATCAGCAGTATTTAGTTCTGCCAGGGCTTTTTTTTTAGAATTTCCATCTGGACTTTTTGCTGTCCAATTATTTTTTCCATCTCTTTGATTTGTTTGTCTTTTTCTTTAAGCTGGGCTTCCTGTTCAGTAACTGAATCACCACTGAGCTTGCTCATACCTCCATCCAGGAACTCATTCTTCCAGAGGTAGATGGAGCTGCGGCTGACATCATATTCATCGACTAGATCAGATATTTTTTCGCCTTTGATAACTCGAAGAACAATTTCCATTTTTTCATCAGGATCATAAGATTTAGCCATTTGCTTTTACCCCCTATAATTATTATAAGATGTTTGATTGGTATCTGTCCAATACTCTTAGGGGGCGTTACACAAGGTTGATTTTAATAGGTTGTTATGATTATGGTGACAAATACTATTTTAAGACATTATCTTACTTTTTTTAGAAAATGAAATTAAATTAAAATCTTTATTTTTTAAACATCGAAACGTGAGTTAGATAAGACATTTCTTTGATTGCATTTCTGACATTCATTTCTAATACGATTACATATTTTTTTAACTGTGGTTAAATCTGTTTCGGGCAGAATAATAGAAAATTCGTCCCCTCCTACTCTGGCAACAATATTAGCTTCCCTAACAAAATCATTAAAAATTTCACCAGCTTTTTTAATAAATTTATCTCCTGTTTGATGGCCATAATTATCATTAACTTCTTTGAGATTATCCATATCACCAACAATAATACTAATTGGCAATCTTCGGGATTTATTTAATCTCTCAAGCTCATTTATAAAATATCTGCGATTGTATAAACCAGTTAACGAATCATGAAATAATAAATATTTAATTTTACTTTGTTTTTCTTTACGTTTGGTTATATCCCTTAAAATTCCTAAAGTAGCAATAGGTTTATCCTCTGAGTTATATAAAAAATTTACATTATATTCTCCCCATGCGGTAGAGTTATCTTTAAGGATATATTGATATTCCCATTAAAGGTATTTCTATATTTTTATTTTGCTGAGCTCGCTTTAAATATTTTGAAAATAATTCTTCAGCTTTTTTCAAAGATTTATTGGAAAATAATTTTTTACCATTGGTCCCAATTAAAGCTTCAGGTTTGTAACCAGAAACCTTTTCCACAAAAGAATTAATATATATTATATTAAAATTTAAATCTTGAATAATTATAATATCTTTTATATTCTCAGCTAAAAATTTGAAACCTGTAAGTTTTTTCGTCTTTTCTTACCCATCATCATATTATTAATAATTTTTTCTATTTTCGCCTCCATAACGAGAATACTCCTTTATTAACAGAAATTTTTTATTTATAATTTAACAATGATCTTAGCTGCTTTTGCTTCCATAATATAGTTCTTAATTATATTTAATCATACCTTCTTTAATCCTTATAATCCTTGCGAAGATATACTCTAAACCTTTTAAGGGGCTTTATAGACAGTGGCTACAAGTAATGTGAGAGCTGGTAACATTTTACTAAAAAAACTTTAATAAGTAGGAATTTTTTTTATTTTAAGTAATTATATCTATAAATTTTTCCGAAAGTTCAGGATCAAACTGACTGCCAGCACAATTTTTTAATTCTTTTACCGCTTCTTTTTTACTCATCGGTTCTTTATAGGGCCTGTCATTTGTCATAACATCATAAGCATCTATTATAGTAATAATACGGGCCAGCAAGGGTATTTCTTCTTTAAGTCCCCGAGGATAACCATCTCCATCCCAGCGTTCAT
>JAIPEX010000107.1 GCA_021736945.1 Halanaerobiales bacterium
AATTATTATAACTTAACAAAACAACAAAGAGAGAATATTAAAAATAATGAAATTAATGATCTTCCTAATCTGATTGAGAAGAAGCGTGAAATAATCAAGCAGATAGAAGAAAATACAGATCTGGAAGATTACTTACGTAAACAGGATGACCCAAAAGAAGCCTTTGCAGAACTTAAAGAATTGATGGAAGAAATAAATGCCTTGGAAAAAGAAAATACTAATTCAGTAGAATTTAAAAAAGCCAAAATATTAGATAAAATGAACGACCTTAACCAGAAGGCGAAGAGTAGGAAGGGTTATCTTGCTCAAAATAAATTTGAAGCCAAATTCATAGACAAAAAAAGTTAAAATATTAATATTAGTTAAACAGTGAATCAGACAAAGGGGTTGTTATAATTGAATAAGAAGTTTAATTTGAATAGTATTACTACCAAATTTCTTTTACCCACACTTCTGGTAATAATAGTTGGAATGGCAGTAATCGGATTTATCGGATATAACACACAAAAAAATTATGTAATGAACGCAATAGAAGAAGAATCTAATCTTCAGATTGAAGAGATAAAGACCACCATAGAAGAAAGAGAAACCAACGCCCAGATGACAGAAGAAGCTATCGATAAATACCTTCTCATGATTACAGAATCAATTAACGAGATATTTGCAGGTACACCAAACTTCTTACTACAAAATAAGATCAATGGTCTAGTAGAAAGTCTGGGAGTGCCTGAAATTCACGTAACCGATGGGAACGGAGTTATCCAGTGGTCCAATGTTGAGGATTTCATCGGTTTTGATTTTCAAAGCAGTGAACAGACCCGACCATTTTTGGAAGGTTTAGAAAATGATGATTTTCAACTTTCCCAGGAACCACAATTAAGAGGAACAGATGGATCGATGTTCAAATATGTGGGAGTATCTCGCAAAGAAAAACCCGGTATTGTGCAGATAGGAGTGCAGCCTACTGAATTACAGAAACTATTAAATAAGATAAATATCAAGAGAATTGCCGATAATACGAGTTATGGTGAAAAGGGATATGTTTACATAACTGATGAAAAGGGAACAATCATCAGCCATCCAGATAATAGTCTAGTCGGCACTAATATCACTGAATATGAATGGGGAAAGGAAATAGTAAATAAAGAGGAAGGTGAAATTGTAAATACCTTCAATGACCAGAAATTACTACAGAACTTTAAACCATATGAAGACCATTTGATAGTTACCGCCCTACCGACCTCTGAATATCAAGATCCTTTAAATAGTTTTAGAAATAAGATAATCATAACAATAATTTTAGCAATCATAATTGCCTCTATAATAACTTATTTAACTACCCGCAGTGTAGTAAAACCACTGCAGAAAGCTCAAGGTTTTGCAGAAAAGATTGCAGACGGAAATTTAGCAGTTACAAAACTAAAAAGTAAAAGTAAAGATGAAATCGGAGAACTATCCGATTCCCTTGATCACATGCGGGACAGTCTCAGAAAGCTGATTGGCAAAGTTGCAGAAGTATCAAATAATCTTTCAGCTTCAAGTGAAGAACTTTCTGCTTCCGGTGACGAAGTAACCAACTCTGCTGAACATGTCGGTAATGCAATTGAAGATGTCGCTTCCGGAGCAGAAGAACAGACCGCCCAGGTTGAGGAAACATCTGAAAACATTAAAGATTTAATAGATAGATTAGATGAGGCGGAGGATAAATCAATTAATTTAGAAGAACTTGAACAGGAAGTTATGAAAAATATTAATAAAGGGAATGAATCCATCCAAAAGTCGGTCAATAAAATAAATCAGGTAAAAGATTACTACAAAGATGTAGCTGATACCATGGATTCTTTAGGAAAATCTTCTAATGAAATTGGAGAAATTGTAAATCTCATCAATGATATTGCAGCCCAGACAAATTTACTTGCTTTAAATGCTGCTATTGAGGCGGCCCGGGCCGGTGAAGCCGGGCGCGGATTCAGTGTAGTAGCCGATGAAATTAGGGAATTAGCAGAAGAATCGGCCAATGCCACTGAACAGATATCAGAATTAATTAATGATATCCAGGATGATGTTGATTCCGCCGTTGATAAGATGAATAAAACCGAAGAAGCCGTTGATGAGGGAGTAGAAACAATTGAAACCTCAGGCGAGATCTTTGGTAAAATAAATGTTACATCACAAGATTCAAACCAGGCGATTAAAAAGTTACACGAATCAATAGAAGAAATGAACAAAAACAGCAAACAGGTTGAAAATGCAGTAGAGCAGATAGAAGAAGTAAGCAAAAGCGCTGCCAGTAATGCCCAGGAAGTGGCAGCCTCCAGTGAAGAGCAGATTGCTTCAACCGAAGAAATAGTAAATGCAGCTAAAGAATTAGCAGAAATGGCAAATGAACTATCTGATAATGTAAATAAATTTAAACTATAAAATAGCAAGGCTATCCTTAAAACCTATTTAAGGATAGCCTTCTGTACTTTTATAATTATATATTCAATTATTACAATATTTACTACTAATTAGAATTTTTTATAAAAATCTCAAATTTATAGGAGGAGATAAATAACTTTTATAAAAAATGTTATAATGGCGGTACAAAAAATTAAATAATTCATATAAAGAATATAATTTTCTTGATATGGAACTTACAACCCTTAATTTGAATCTGTTACCGAAATGTAAACTTTTTAGGTATCTCTTGACAGCATACCATAAATTAGATATGATTTCAGTATAATATCTTTATTCCCATTAATTTACTTTTACTAATATTTATTATGAATAGCAATAATAGGCAACTATTTCTATATTATATAAATTTGAGTATAAAAATACTATTTTGTGTATAGTATTAATATAATTATTATAAATAGATTCACAATAAGAAGTAATAGTTCCTAATATGACAATATATTACATAAAATTGGGTTTATATACTTAAAATAAATTAAAAAGAATTTCTTGACATTATTTAAATTATTAGTTATCATTTTAAAGTAACAAAGTTTTAATAAATATTAATTATATTCTTTTTTATTAATCCCGAAAATATAAAACATTCTTATCTAATTTGAAAAGGGCAAACCTACCTAAGGTAGGGGCGCAAAGCCATGGGTCTATTCAATAGGCTGCCAGGCTGCCGAATTAGTCTAGATTTTGGCGCCTATGGCTTTTTGCTATAGGTTTTATTGTGCGACGGGCAGTCGCACTTGTTGTTAGAATAACACGAATTAACTGTTAAAGGCAGCGACTACGATACCATAAGGTAAACACGAGTCGAGAGCCTGGAAGATTAATTTTCTCGAAGGTGAAAGTCCTTCTCCGGGAGTGCTGGTACAACCCGGGAAGCCTAATCTAGGGCATCACCGTGAGGTGGTGTCTGGAGGAGATGTGGGAAACTGAGAAGTCCATAGGCGGGTGTTCAGGCCCTAATGCAGAAATGCGTGAAGCACGAGCGGCAGGATAAGTTGGCGACTGTGCGGTTATAACGGGAAGTCTACTGAAAACAGTACCTGTATTCAAATGAACCAGCTGAATAATAGGGACTTATCAAGTGAAGGTGCAGGGCATGAACATAAGGAAAGTGAAACGACCCCGTGAGATCTCTATCTTACCTGAAAAGGGTGAAGGCATATAAGGCTACGCTGAAGTTGCTAACATGGATAGAGAAGTCAGACGCCTCCATAGTACGGAAGTAGGGAAATGACTAAACATTTTCTGAACGGAAGGGAGTGCGACCTTAGTGGATTCACACTTAAATACTGTACAATGACAACAGTGACGATACCAAAGGTATAAACGAGCTGAATGTGTACAAAACAAGGAGTGGAATAGGATTTGAAAGCGAAGAATGTTGAAAGGAAATTTAAATGGCATAGCATTTATGGACAGATACTGCAGGAAAAACACCTAAAAGAGGCTTGGCAGAAAGTTAAGTCAAACAAAGGTGCAGGTGGAATCGATGGTGAGACTCTGGAAAGCTTTGATAAAGACTCCACAAAGAAGCTAACGAAACTGCTGGAGAGACTGAAAGCGAAGGAGTATAAACCGAGTCCAGTGAGAAGGCAGTATATACCGAAAAAGAATGGTAAAGTAAGACCGTTAGGTATTCCAACCATTGAAGACAGGATTGTACAACAGGCAGTGGTAAATGTAATACAGCCTAAATTTGAAGAAGAAGTATTCCACAAGTGGTCTTGTGGCTATCGCCCAGGAAGGGGTATCCAGAGAGCGTTACAGATAATACTCTGGCATATTGAAACTGGCTATAATTATATTTATGACTGTGACATCAAAGGTTTCTTCGACAATATACCCCATAAGAAACTTATGAGGATATTAAACAAGTATATTGCAGATGGAACGGTGCTGGATATAATTTGGAAGTGGTTAAAAGCTGGTTATATGGAGGAAGGAAAATTCCATGATGTGACTTCCGGGACTCCTCAGGGTGGCGTCATTTCGCCAATTTTAGCGAACACATATCTAAATGAACTTGACTGGACCTTAGAAGAACATGGTATCAGGTTTGTGAGATATGCAGATGACTTTCTTGTTTTCGCCAGGGACAAAAAGGGAATAAAGAAAGCGATCAAAATTGTAAAGGAAGTCCTAGATAAATTGGGGCTAGAGATATCCTCAGAGAAAACAAAAGTAGTCAACTTCAATGAAGATGATTTTGATTTTCTAGGATACACCTTTGAACACTGGCGCAAGAGAAAGAAGGACGGGAAGCCCTACTTTATTGTTAAACCTAAAGAGTCTACCTGGAAAGATTTTAGGCAAAAGATAAAGGCTAAAACCAGGAAAACATTAACCTTAAATATTAAAGCCTGGTTGAAAAGAGTCAATCCTGTTATTAGAGGGAAAGTAAACTATTTTCTTAATCTGTATAAAGCAATAAATATGAATAAAAGTTATGGTCAAGAAAGCCATTGCTATATAAACACATTTAGTAATAAGTTGCTGGCCATTGATGGATATATCAGGCGCAGATTAAGGGTGGCAATGATACACAATCATCCCTCACAAAGAAAGGGTTGGGCGATGTCCACTAAGTGGAATAATGAATATTTTGCAAAAGTAGGTCTAATTCCAGCTTTCTGGCAATATTACAGCTATCAATTTGGCTATACAATTGAGGATTATATAGAATATATAAAGGAAAAGTATAGGAAGAAGCATAAAAGAAAGGTACAGAAAGCAAAAGAACGCGGACAGAATTATTACAACCCTGAACGCGTTCGTAAAATGAAGTATGCACAAAGACTTTCAACATATTAGCAGGAAAATTTAACACGTTGGTAAGCCGTATGCCTTAATAAGGCACGTGCGGTTTGATGAGGGGGCAGCCATAAAAATGGTCGCCCTACTCTATTTTAATATCTATACATTTCTGCCTCACAAGAAGGGCAGACAGCTCTTACATAGCCGTCTTTATCTCCTTTTTTGGCGCTTTCTGAGATGGCCTTTTCTTCTTTTGTATGGTAATGAGCACAGTCATGACAGTAAATATCACCACATTCTTCACATTTATAAAATCTTCCATCTTTATGGTAAGTTGCTCCACAAGCTTTACATTGTTTTGCTGACATCTTTAGCCCCCCTTTGTTAAGTACTTTATATTAATTATTATAAAGTATCAAATATAATAATAAATAGTAAGTATTATACATATCTTAAATTAAAGGATTCGATTAGCAGGATTTACAATATAAATAGGGAAATGTATATAATAACATAACAGGATAAAGGATGATATAATATAATGGAACAGTTAAAGGTTATGACGATTTTTGGTACCAGACCAGAAGCAATTAAGATGGCACCTCTGGTTAAAAAACTAAAAAAAGATGATAATATTAACTGTATAGTTACTGTAACAGCTCAACATAGAGAGATGCTCGATCAAGTTTTAGATTTATTTGAAATTAAAACTGATTATGATTTAGATATAATGTCTGACCAGCAGACCTTAGTAGATATCACGGTCAATGTCTTAAAAAATCTAGAAACTGTCCTTAATAAGGAAGAGCCTGACCTGGTATTAGTACACGGAGATACTACAACTACATTTATCGGGGCTTTATCTTCCTTTTATAAACAGATTGATATCGGCCATGTGGAAGCAGGTCTAAGGACGGGCAATAAATATTCGCCTTATCCCGAGGAAATGAATAGACATTTAACTGGTGTGTTAACTGATTTGAATTTTGCTCCCACCATAAATAATAAGCATAATCTTTTAAAAGAAAATGTAGATGAAAATAAGATATTCGTGACCGGTAATACAGTTATTGATGCTATCCAAGAGATTGTAAAAGAAAATTATAAATTTGATAATGAAAAGTTAAAAGATGTAGATTTTGATAATAATAAGGTAATACTTTTGACTGCCCACCGGAGAGAAAATTTGGGGGAAGGACTGACTGGAATTTTTAAGGCCGTTAATGATATTATAAAAAGTAACCGGGATGCTGAAGTAGTCTTTCCCGTTCATTTAAATCCGAAAGTTAGAAAAACAGCCTATAAACATCTAGGGGATAACAAAAAGGTTCATCTAATTGAACCTCTAGGTTATCTGGAATTTGCAAACTTGATGAATAAATCATACTTAATTATGACTGATTCGGGCGGCATCCAGGAAGAGGCACCTGGACTGGGCAAACCGGTTTTAGTTTTACGTGATACGACGGAAAGGCAGGAAGCAATTCAGGCCGGTACAGTAAAAAAAGTAGGGGTAAATAGAGAAAAAATATTTAAAGAAGCAGATTTATTATTGAATAATAAGCAAGAGTATCTAAAAATGGCTGAAGCAATTAACCCTTATGGTGATGGCAAGGCAGTGGCCAGAATTATCGACTACATCTTATTTCACTACAAAATAAAGGGGGTAAAACCTGAGCCTTTTCAGGTTGATTAATATGGTTAATAATGATGATTTTTCAAAAGATAGAGAGGCAATGGTAAAAAAACAGCTTATTCGAAGGGGTATTGAAGACAAGCTGGTATTAGATGCATTCAGAATGGTACCACGTGAAAAGTTCGTACCTGACCATGTCAAAGAATACTCTTACCATGATGGTCCCCTTCCGATTGGAGAAGATCAAACCATAAGTCAACCCTATATAGTAGCAGAAATGGTCGAGGCTTTAGAACTTAATAGAGACAGTATTGTACTGGAAATCGGGACTGGTTCTGGCTATGAAGCAGCAATCTTGGCAGAAGTAGCCAAACATGTTTATACAGTCGAAAGAATCCAAAGTCTTGCCGATAAAGCAAAGAAAAAACTAGATGAACTGGACTATGAGAATATCACAATTGAGGTCGGGGATGGAAGTTTAGGTTGGCCCTCTGGT
>JAIPEX010000108.1 GCA_021736945.1 Halanaerobiales bacterium
CTAGGATGTTCCATACCTGATGCAGAGCTCCAGGAGTTGCTCAGCCACCACTGTGACCGCTATAACTGTCCTATTAAAGGCAGTATAGATAACCTGGTGCTTGATAATCATATTAAGATCAACAACCGTATATTCAACAATTATAGGGATATTTCAGGGTATGAACTTATAGTATATGGTGTACTTTTGGCTGCTGAGAATGGCCTTAATTCTACTCAAATTAAAAAAGAAATTTCACATAAAGACGAAATGTGTATGAGTCGTCAGAGAGTATCTATAGCTATTGACAGTTTGGCTGATTTGGGACTGATAGAAGCTAAAAAGAGACGAGGGCGACCAACTTTCTGTAAAGTTAATAAACAAAGTAGTTACGGTACTGGATATACGCTTATTAACAATGGAGTGATTAACGGAGCTATTTATCAGGCTATTTCTCCAACCCAACTTAAGGTTTACATATTACTTCTGAAATACTCATTTAACAAGGGAACAGCTTTTCCCAGTACACTTACCTTATCTGAGAAGCTAGGAGTTAAAAGACAGACCATCAGCGACCATATTAAAGCATTAGAAGAGAGCAGATATTTAAAGCGTAGATATGATTATAATGAGCAGGGAGCAGAGACCCTAACCTGCATATTATTAGTATAAACCTCGTTTCGAGAATTAAATCCTATTATGACAGGGCGCATGAGGGTAGGGTGTTAGAATTTTCGACGGGGGGGTTGTTAGAATTTTCGACGGGTGGTTTCGAGAATTAAATCCTATTATGACAGGGCGCATAGGGTGAGGGTGTTAGAATTTTCGACACTAATAAATAAAGTATTATATATAGAGGGTTTTTTGTTTTTATGTTCTATTTGCTTATAATTTACATTAGTTGTTATTAATATGAACAGTGGCTAATTTGTTTAAGCTGCTTAATTATTTAAAGCTGAGAATCTGGAAAAAAGTTTGAAGTGTATTGCTTGAGTTTGTGATTTTTTATTAAAACTTAGGTATAGCAATGAATGGTCATTCACTCTTTTTGCGGCCGAAAACCAGGTATAGCTTAGAAGAATTGCGGCGGATAATCCCGGTAAAAGATTGAGTTAGGTAGAAATTTGTCGAAATATGTCTTGCTCAGTGAGAGTGAAGCAGCTGATTAAGAATTGTGATCAGAGCAAGGCAAGCACTGCAGCTGCTGGACCTATTAAAACTCAGCTTGTAAATTAGGCGGAGTATAAGTCTGGATAAACCAGCTAAATTACCACTACACTTCCTTTATTTTGAACCTTAGTCTTTCAGCAAACAAATGCAGCAAGTTACATATAGGCTGAGAAGCTTCAGAATCGATTCTAAGAGGTTTTAGTTGATAAATATACAAAACTACATAAAATAGAATAGAGAGGCCAATAAGGGGCAAATTTTTCGTTATAGGCCACCTTATCAGCCCCGATTGTGGTTTAGTTAACCCATACAGTTTATTCTAAGCTAAATTTAATTCAGTTTGTGCTTAATATTTGTGACTGGTAATTAAACAAATAACCTGGCGGCGCATGGACCAGTATTAATAGTTAACTGGCTTTTTTAACAGTTTCGGAGCGAATAACCTTATACACTGCATTATGGTAATCGTCCCTGGTGATTTCGTCTTTATTTAGCTCAAGAAGAGCTTCAACTACTTTTTTGTAAAGAGATTCGACATTCTCAAAAATTCCAAAGTCTGGAAGCTCATATATGTTGAGCAAGAAGTCTATTCCATATTGATTTTCACTTTCTACAAAATTGCTCCAAGTCGGTTTTACTTTCAATTTTCTAAGACACTTTTTTACATATGAGATGAAAGGCTTAATGGTAATATTATGAGAGTTTTTGAGACCATTACTTTTAATTATAATCTGTTTTCCCCTGAGCCTGGAATCTTTGCTGGTGTGTTTAAGCTCCTTAGTCATGTACTGAGTTAATTTAGACTCACTTTTATTTATGTTGCTGTCTTTTTTGAAATAGAAGAGGTTGCTGCTCTTGTAGATTTTACTTATATGAACGGTACCATTATTCCAAAGCTTCTGCAGTTTATTCTGAGGTATAAATTTCAGGTTAGTTACCAGATGGAAGTGGAAATGCCCCGTCTTTTTTTGTATCTCTGTAACTCCAAAATATTTAAAGTCACTTCCCTCAAAATATGAGGACCCGTTCTCTTTTATTCTTTTTGCTAAAGAAGCAAGTTCATTTTTAACCTCGTCTAAGTCATTGGGATCACAATTCGAAATTAAATTATTCAATCGTCTTGGCATCTCCCGTTTAAATTCGGTTGTCTGTCTGTATTTAGGATATTTGTTCTTAATGTATTTAGCTACCTCACTGCGAATAGTATCTGCCTTATTAGTTAGAACCTCTAGAACTCTTTTTCTGAAGTGATCATCTTCTTCATTTAGTTTTTCAGGGTGGTTATTGTTGCAGGTGCTTAAGTCTTTAATACCTTTCAATTTCTCCAGTTCAGCTCTGGAAAGTTCATCTTCACAGTTAGTTTTACTTTCACCAGTAACTAGATTAAAATAGTCTACAGTTCCGAAGTTCAGGGTGATAAATACATTTAACTCATCTGCATTTGCTCTGACGTGACTGATAATATTCTTTTTACGTCGCTTATTAGCTCTTGAGAGTCCTTTTTCTCTGGTATACTCAGATGCTTTATTAGTATTTCTTCTCTTAGTAGAGGTGGAATTTGTTGCTGCAGTATTGTTTTTCTTATAAGCTCCTCTAGGTATGCTGCCATCATATTTTCTAGTTTCGAGATAAGCTCCCGCAATAAAAACTGATTCGTTGTAAGCCGGGTGGAAATCCGTATCGATTTTTTCCAGTATTTCTGTGAAACTTAGATCTCTATTTTTAAGGTCCTTAATCTCGGATGTTTTTATCATGAAATTTAGTCTCCTTTCAGCTTAAATGATAATTTACAAAATTTACTACCATCTGTCTCTATATGTTAAAATAAATAGCGGTCTTAAATTTTGGCTTGAAATTGGTATGAAATCAGGTTGAAAATCATATTTATTTTTAAGGGGAATTTATATTGTTTTAAGGTTAATTAATATTAAAATGTAATTCTACAAAAAACGCGGAGTTCTGTCATTATTATGTTTAGATCTTTAATAGAGCAAAGGTCTAAAATTAGAATGAATCTGTTAATAATTTAAACTTTTTAGGTGTTTATTGGTTTTAAAATCTTTAATTATTTGGTATAATGATTATTAGAATATCTTCTTTCTTGACGGGATTGGGATGTTCTCTTGACCTTGCTGCAGCAAACAGCAGGGTTTTCTTTTTTTGTTAAGAGAATTTATTAATCAAACTATTAAGCTGCCCTTGGCGTTTCAATAGAGGCAGCTCTTATATTTCATGGCCTATAAATTCTTGGCCTTTCCGTTATTTTTACTCGCTGTTGACTTTTTATTATAAAATTATCCTCTGCTTCTAGATCGGTTTTTGTCGGAAGTATCCAGTCTACCTGATCGTACTTTTTCGGGATCTCCTTATGACAGATTGCAGCGTATAATCCTTCTTCAGGGATTAATATTACGTCTTGTGGAAGATTTCTATCGGTATAATGGATATTTTCCTTATACAGCTTTCCTACCCACCAATTAGCAAAGAGTATATCTAATATTTTGTCGTCATCTTCTATACTCAGAGCTTCGCATACATCTTCTAAATCAAACCACAACTGTGATCTTTTCTGATAGCTTTTAACTTCATGAATTTCATCATCAACAATTAGGGTTAAGTCTTCTTTTAATTTGAGCATATTATTCTCCTTTGCTTTGTCTATATTTTAAAGTCTATTTGATTTGCGCAGCCCCATTTTGCTGTTGAATAACTGAACAAGCAAGCAGAGGCTGCCATTGGGTTATAGGTCTAGATCACTGATAATTCCTGGATCTTCTTTCGTAATTTCAATAACTTTTCTTAGGCCTTCAATATTTAAATATGTGGAGGAAAGGGCTTCAAAATCATATTTAGAAGTCTGAGAATGTGTTTCTACGTAATTAGGACAAAGTTCATTATAATAGTCTTCCTCATATATTTCTGCAAAACCTCCAGCATTTTTAATATTTATAGATTCGATGATTTGTTCCCTAGGTATTAAAATATTACCTTGATTACCTTGAAAATAATCGCATTTAATTCCTTCTATATTTCCATTTTCAATTAGTTCAAAATGTTCTATCATTGCATAGTTTTCCATTTATATCAACTCCTTTTAGTTTTTTGTATAAAGATTTAAACTTTCTACTATATTTTCTGTATCAGTGTAAGAGCCTTTTTCCATTATTGTAGGAACAACTTGATGATAAATCCAATTATTTAATTTTTTAAATTCTTCATTTTCTAATCCTAAAATTAATAGTAGAGATGATAAGGCTTTTGAGTTTACTGTTAATATCTGGGTTTTAGAATGTAAGTTTTCTATCAGTAAAAAGCCTTTTTGATCATTTGGCAAGTCACGGTAGTAACTACCGTAGTTACCATTTGAATAATATGGATCAAATTCTCTGCATATATCATCAAAGACATACCAGGGTTCTCCGTCTACTAATTCCATTCTTATATTTTTAAATTCGTCATTAAATAAATTAACTTGTTCCATTATATTAATCCTCCTTGAGTTTTTTCTTTAGGTTTGTTTTGAAAGTATCAATTACTTTTTGAGAGTCTTCGTAAGTACCTTCTCTGCAGATTATTGGTCGTGCTTCTTTTGAAATCCAGTCTTTAAAATCCTTAAAATTATCATTTTTTAATCCTAAAATGATTAGGAATCGTGCTAATCCATCCTTGTTGACAGCAAATACTTTTTGGGAAAATTGAAAGTCTCCTAATGGTAAAATACCTCTTGATTCACTTGGTAAAACATAATATAACATTTCAAAATTGTAATTAATACCAGGTATGCCTAACAGATTTTCTTTATCTAATTCTCTGCATAGATCCTTATAGACATACCAGGTTTCTCCATCTATTACTCTCATCCTTATATTTTTAACTTCGTCATAAAACATATTAACTATCTTCATTGTTTGTCCCCCTTAGATTTTTTATTTATTATGTCATTATTTCAAAATTGAGATCGGACATAAGTCAGGGAATTTTGCTGAGTTTATTTCTTGAATTCGGCTCTATAATCATATTAATATCTCCTTTCCTGACGGGATTGAGTTGTTCTCTTAGACTGGCTGCTTCAAAGAGCAACCTAATCATCTTGCTTTTAAACAATCACAAAATTATGTGGTAAGCTTTAGTTGAAAAAACTGTAAGATTATTCGTTTAAATAGTACTGTAATTAATCTTATATTAGTTTTCTTACCTCTTTACCAGCTTCTTCACCTCCAATTCTTTCTGTTAATACATCCCTATAGATCTTTCTCAATTTTCTAGCTCTTGGCATATCAGATTTAATAGCTGTTTCAAGAGCACCTTCTGCTGTAAATCGTCTTTCACCTTTAGATGTCAAATAGGAAAATTCATCTTTTTTCAGCCAGGGGCAATCATCTAATATTTCATCTACACCTTCGATTGGATCTTCAAATTCTAAGAAAATCCCCACAGCCATCTGACTGACACCAATTTCTATAACTTCTCCCAAAATATCACCTCCTTTCAAAATTCGTATTTAAAACTAAGCTACCTCCTGTAATATTAATTTTCTATATTTGGTCATCAGTTCTTCGGATGATCCATAAATAGGTTTTATATCAATAATTTCATAGTCAATATCATTATTAAGGGTAACAGTACTCCCCTCCAATTTCTGATAAACAAGGTCTCCTAAAGGTGAATCAGTTGAGATTTTATTTTTCTCAAAATCTTCTTCATCTTCAGGGACAAGCTGATAAACCAGTTCTTCATCAGTTTCTAAATTTTTAACAGTGAATTCATCACATAAAGCAACTGCTTTTCTTTCTTCTTCTATTTTTTCAGCTAAGGAGTTATTAAATGATCTAACTCTATTGGTTGCTTCTTCTATGTCATCTTCATTACCTATCAAAAAGAGAGTATCAGTTACTGGTGCAACTGCGGTATACAGAAGCTGTTTATCAAACTTTTCAGTATCACCAGTTGGAAAAACAGCCACAACATTGGGAAAATTATTACCCTGGTTATTTTTCACAGTGGTAACATAGCCCAGTGAGACTGTTTTCAGATCTTCCTCTCTGAATTTCATTTTCTGTCGATCTTTTAGCTGTATATGGAGATGGTCTTCTGCCACTTCAGTAACGAATCCGATATTGCCCTTATAGATATTTTTTCTATTGTTGTCCTGATTTATAATGATCTTATCGTCTTTTTTAAAACCGCAGAACTCTTTTGAGGACTCTGGATTGAGTAGTTCTCTCATTTTTAGATTAAATTTGTTTAAATCTAAATTTTCGACTTCAGGAACAATTATCTGATAGTCAAAAGGAGAGGTATCGATAGATGAAATTGAGACTACCTGCTGCAGAGATTCAAATATTTCTACGTTTTCATCTCTTTTGATGAAATACAAATTAGCTGTCTCTTCTATATCAGAAAGCTCATCCTGGATAATGGACTCTGTAATATCGGCAAATTCCTCCCTGATCTTATTATTATGAATCTCTTCTAATAAGATATGATCTATTTTGGAAGATAGTAATAGTTCCAGAAAAACATTGCCAGAACCATATCCAGAAATTTTATTGCTGTCACCCAGAAGAGCTATTTTGAAATTTGAGTGGGCGGCAACAAACAGCTGCTTTGTCATTTCAAGCCCACACTTATGGAATTCAGTGACGATTATAAGGCCTTCACCTTTAATTGGGTGCAGCTCATCCTGTTGGAATTCGCCATCTTCATAAGAGAGCAGTGAGGAAAGCGGCTGGTAATCTAAGCCTGACTCTTTTCCCAATCTTTCAGCATCTTTTCCCTCTGGGGAAGTGATAATCACATTTTCATCAGGATTTACTTCTTTATAAATATTGGCTGCTGCTTTTACAACCTCAGCCTTTCCAGTTCCTTCTCTACCATTTATTACACTGAGTTTATTTTGCAGAGAGTTTTTTATCGCCTTTTTCTGTTCAGAATTGAACGGTCCTAAGTTTTCTTCCTGAGCTGTAATCATTTCCTGCAGCTTGTCAATTTTTTCTTCCTTGAAACTGAGCCGGCGATTAATTTTGTCTGCCAAGATATATTCATATTTATAGTGCTCGGCTAAATAGATCTTATTGTCTAACACTTTAACCCGGTCATATTGAAGCAAGCTGTTTAGATCATTCTCCAGTTCTTCAGGTGTAAATTCAAACTCCCTGCTTAGAGTATCGGAC
>JAIPEX010000109.1 GCA_021736945.1 Halanaerobiales bacterium
AATAATATATGTTGTAGTCATTGTAAGTACTCCAAATTCTCCAACTAAAATCTTCCCTAAAATACTTTGAACATTAACAAAATTACCAACTAAATCAATTATAAATGGTTGGTAATATTTAATCATTATCAACTCTTCTGTATAACCAACTAAAGTTTGAGCTACAAAAACTCCAATAAATTGATATAGTAAATATAAAATTATAAATAAAATAGGAATTCCAGTAAGTGGTTTAAGAATTAAAGAACCTACAAAATCAGAAAAACTATTTTTAGTTTCATTCTTTGTTACTACTTCTTTTACAATACTATCAACATACTCTCTTCTGCTTTTATATATATCTTCTCTTAAATTTTGTTCTTTTGTATTATGAAGTAAGGCTATATTTTTATCTCCTTCTAATATTAAAAGAGCAGCAGATCTATTATCAATATCTTTGTTTATTTCTAATAGCTCTTTTTCAAATTTATCTTTTAAACTATCTTGACCTCTTTTAGCCTTAGCAATATATTCTTCAATTTTTTTAAAGTTAAATTTTTCAGTTGCTATAGTGGGTATAACTTTAACTTTTAATTTTTTTTCCAATAATTCAATATCAATATCCAAACCTCTATCTTTTGCTTCATCCATTAAGTTTAAAGCAACTATAATTTTCTTGCCCATATCCAATAACTGTTGTGTTAAAAATAAGTCTCTTTCAAGATGTACAGCGTCTACAACATTTATAATGATATCTGCCGATAAGATAATATCTCTAGCAACAAGTTCTTCATCATTAAAAGAAGATACTCCATATACTCCAGGAGTATCCAAAACTATGTAATCCTTATACTTACCAGTACTAATATCTAAAGTAGTCCCTGGGTAGTTTGAAACTGTAACATAGGTATTAGTTAAATAATTGAAAAATAGTGACTTCCCAACATTGGGATTTCCTACTAATACTATCTTCTTTTTACTTTGATCTAAGCCTATTTTTTTATTAATATTAGAAGTCTCCATATTAATCGTTATCCTTTGAGTATAGTTCTATCTCTATATTATCAGCTAGTTTTCTTCCAATTGCTATTTCTTGATAGTTATGTTTTACAATAACAGGTCCACCCGGTATCTTTTGATTACAGTTTAAACTACTACCCTCAGAAATTCCCATTCTCAAGCTTTTAAGTCTTACCATGTCATCAGCGATATGTTTTATTTTAAAGTTCTTTCCTTTTGTAATATCAGATAAAGTCATTTTGTCACCTCTATAAATTATTATTATTCTTATCTTCTTTGTCAACTTAATTATATTATAATGATATTGGTTCTCATTGTCAAGCAAAAAAAATGATAGCCAACCTCTTGCTACCATCTTTTAATATCTATATCTTCATATACTCCTTTATTAATTATCTTTAAGCTGTCTTTTTGATGTTCTTTAACTGCTTTATAAAAGTTATATATATTTGTATCTTTGATAAAATCTTTTTTCCATCGATAGCTACTATTACCGATATATACTCCTGAATGAAACAAATTTATTTCTTCATTTAAATCTATAGCTCGATTAAACCAATTATATTTATTATAATCTGGTATTTTGCTTCCACTTAATTGAATAGCCAATTTATTGTAAAGTTCTTTCCTTTTTTTAAAATAATAAGTAGAACTGCCCCCTATATTAAAAATTTCTTTTATTTTCTCAATAAATCCTTGCTTAAGATCATAACTTATATCCTTATTATTAAACTTAACAAAATAGTCATAAATATTTTTTAAAGCTTCGATGAATCTCTTATTATTATCAATTTCTTGATTCTCATCGACCAGTCTTGAGTCAGTCCAACTTAATCCAACCTTATCAGGGAGGTGTAAAGCATTTGAATGTCCTATATTAGGTGTTGCTGATTTTACTAAACCTTCCATACTATTAAATATTGAATATGTACCGGTAAAGTTTTGATGTGCCCAACTATCAGCATAAGTATGGCTTGCAATCCCTAATCTAAATAAACTTTCAGTTTCTAAAGCTTTTGTCATTAATTGCTTCGCATTTTTACTATTAGGAGTGGTGTTTAGAATATGCATCAAACCATCTTTCCTATAGGCTTTATTTGTATCATAGTCCCCCGGTAAAAAATGAAAACAAGAGTATATCCTTAATAGATCATACTCTGGTTTTAAAATATTTTTAGTTTGACTTATATAATTTTCATACTCATCTTGCTGATTTAAGTTAATAGTAATCTGTTCACAGTTATCATCTACCTGTTGTGATGAATAAGCAATGACCTCTGCTTTATTATTCGAAAATCCTGTTGAAATCGCAGTTAGATAGATCACAAAATAATGAAATTCTATATCCAAAAAATATTTCCTCCTACTTTATAATAATATTTCCTACAATAATTTCTTAGAAAAATCAGACAAGTCTGTTCTTTCTTTAAATCCAATGTTATCATAAAACTCTTTTACCTTTTTATTATTCTCTTCAACAAATAGATGAATCTTAATTACTTTAAGCTCTTTAAATCTATCAGCTAATTCATCCATCATCTGTCTTCCATAACCATTATTTTGATAGCTAGTTTTAACAGCAAGATGATGAACATAACCTCTTCTTCCGTCAAATCCACCCATAACCACACTAATTATTTCACTATCTTTTAAACCAACAAGACAAGTATAAGGATTCCTTTTTATCATCCTATCAATCTCTTCTTTTCGGTCCGATCTTTTCATTACTATTCCAACACTTTCCCATAGTTTGTAAACTTGATCATAATCCTTTATTGTCATCTCTCTAATTTTCATTGAGGTCACCCTTAATTTATTATTTGTAATTAGTGAAAATACCTTAATATTCTTAATTTCCATAAAATAGGTTTAATCTCAACAAATTGATCACTCAAAACTTTATCAATTATTTTCATCCCAATATTAACTCTTGCATCAATCATCTCTTTGCCTTTATCAGCATTCGCCTTTGTTGGACACCCTAAATAAGGTATCATATTTTTATCATTAATCCAGGCTAAGTTAACAGCAAGATGATATAGACTTTTACTATTAAATGTCCTTGCTATTTTATAAATATATTTACTAAGCCCATTAAAATTTGGAATAGTTGAGTCTTTTAGATCTTGATAGTTACCAACATTTTCTTTAGATAGATATAATAATAACGATGTTTCATTACTTCCTGCATGTAGGTCTTTATCATCACCATATTCTATATCTTCAGATACTAATCGATCTAATAATTCTTTATTATTTTCTATCATCAATCTAAAAAAATAGTTGAATAGATCTATCGCATAAAAATTATGTTTTTTATATATCTTATTAGTTACAGCTTGAATTGCCATCTGGTGGGTTGGCCCTCCATGATTATCAATTATAAATAGATACTTAAAATTTATTTTTGCTAACTGTTCAATATAATTATATAGTATCTTTTCTAATAATCTTGTTTTTATTTCTAAAGATCCATCTACCGGTAAAAGTGAACTACCAAAAGGTAAAGATGGTATTTTTATTACAGTATGATTGGGATATTTCTTTTCAATTTCTTCTTTGTACTTAAGTAGTAACTTTTCAGATATTATTAAATCAGTACCCAATGGAAGGTGTGGACCATGGGTTTCAATCGGACTTAAGGCCAAAAGCAATATAGTTTTATCTTTATTTAAATTATGTACTTCTTGAAATGTCATATCCTTATATTTAAGCAAAGTAAAAACCTCATTTATAATTAGATTATTTTATTAATTTTTCCCACTCTTTTAAAATCATGTCTGCAGAAAAATCAATAGCACGTTTTGCAGACATTTCCATGTAGTTATCATAAAGATCGTAGTCATCTAGAAGTTTAATTATTGCATCTGATAAGATTATTTCATTTTTATTTAAAACCTTACTATTGATATTTAATTTATTATCAGCAATTGGTACCAAGATTCCATATTCACCAAAAAAAGGTTCTTTAATATTATTTACATAGTTCTTTGGGCTGACTAATTTAATAATCTGGTCTGAACAGGTAGTTGTTATGATCGGTCTGGCGCAAGACATTGCATCTAAAACTTCTTTTTTACCTTGTTCAAGGTGAGAACTTAATACAAAAATGTCTGATCTTATTATATATTTATATTTATTATCAAAGTTACTGACTATTTTGATATCATTTTCAAAATTCATACTTTTAATCAGTTGATCCAGCTCTTTTTTTAATGGACCATCTCCTATTATTAATAACTTTGCGTTTTTAAATCTTTCTTTTATTCTAATAAAAGCCTTTATTAAATGCCAATGCCCTTTATGCTCAACTAATTCTCCAGTACTTACTATAACATTATCTTCAAAGAAATCTTTTAACTCTGGTTCAATCTCTTGAGCTGCTTGATTGCTGATAAAATCAATTGAAAGGATCTGATCTATTACTTGTATACTGTTATCTTTTAAACCATATTGTGCTATTAAATGATTTTTCTTTGTTTTGGAATCGACAACAATCTTATCCGCTTTCTCATACATTCTTTTAATAAACTTCTCTAAAATAAAACTATCATCAACTACATTATCAATATTTAATATTATATCCTCATTGATCTTACTTAATGAATTTAATATATTTGCTTTTTTACCAAAACTTATAGTTTTATCAATCTTAAATCTATTTTTTATTTCTTTTAATTGATTTATTTTATTATAATATTTAATTGGAAACTTTATAAGAGAGTTATCAATATCCATATCCAGATAAACAACCTTATTCTTATCTACTATATCTAAATCAATATCCCCAGATAAAACAAATAATTTAATATTATATTTTTCTATTAACTTTTTAAGTAGTGTTCTTTTTGAAATATCAAGGTCTCTTTTATAGTTATTTAATAAAACTGCCAACCTTAATTCTTTTTTCATCATAGTTACCTCCATTATTTATAAAACAATGACTATTCCACTTACTATATTTATTCAACAGAATTTATAATTTTCCTTGGAAATTAAGGTGAATAATTAAATCAATTATTAAAAAAAATGTATAAACACTACTTTTTGATTCATTATTTGGTTATTTATTTAATAATAAAGATGCTTCTTTTAATTGTAACTTGCCATTTTTATTATCATCTACAGTTACTTTGTCTGTATTTGGAATAAATACTTTATCAACTACTTCAGCTTTTATATCTTTTAAAACACCTTCTAATACTATCTCAGCTGCTTTAAACTGTTTATTATATGGAGGAGCGCCACCACATAATAATAAAACTGCCTTTTTATTTTTTTCAGTAATCTCATCTCGTTTAACCGCTGCCCAATAAACTTGACATCTATCTACAATATTTTTTAAGGGCCCAGGTATACAATTGAAATAGAGTGGACTAGCAAAAACTATATTATCAGCCTGATCTATTTTTTTATAAATGCTCTGCATCTTATCATCAATAGAACATCCTGAGTTT
This sequence comes from Halanaerobiales bacterium, assembly GCA_021736945.1. Classification (GTDB taxonomy): domain Bacteria; phylum Bacillota; class Halanaerobiia; order Halanaerobiales; family M55B127; genus M55B127. The sequence goes on from JAIPEX010000109.1 coordinate 5,457, forward strand.
TCCCAACAGTATTTACAGTCAATACATGGAGAAACTTCACTTCTATATGCATTTATTAGTTCAATTTCACCTTTTAAACTTTCCGAAAATATATTTACCATTGTCTTAGTGTTTGCATTATTTCTTGCAGAACCAAATAAAATCAAAGTATTCAACTTTTATAACCCCCAGTCATTTACCAGTAAAATAAAAAAACCCACCCTTATATTTTAAAGGTGGGAGTTATCTTTTTTTATACATTCTTCATTTTTGGATCCAATGCATCTCTCAGTCCATCACCAAGTAAGTTAAATCCAAGTACACCAAATATAATTGCTAAACCAGGGAACGTTGCTACCCAGGGAGCTTTCTGTAGAGAACTTCTAGCATCACTTAACATTGCACCCCATTCTGGTGTTGGAGGCTGTGCTCCTAAACCAAGAAAACTTAAGGCGGCTGCTTCTAAAATAGCAGTAGCTATACTAAGGGTTGTTTGAACAATAAGTGGTGCCATAGCATTAGGTAGTAAATGATAAAATATGATTCTTAAGTCATTAGCACCCATCATTCTCGCTGCTGCAATATATTCACTTTCTTTTATTGATATTGTAGAAGAACGTATTATTCTAGCAAATCTAGGTATATTAATAATACCAATAGCTAACATAGCATTTTTTAACTGTGGCCCCAAGATGGCAACTATTGCAATTGCTAATAAGATCGCGGGAAAGGCTAACATTATATCCATTATTCTCATGATAACCATATCTAAAATACCACCATAGTAACCTGCTAATAATCCTAAAAAGACTCCTGTAACTAATGCTATCCCTATTGAAAATAATCCTACCTGTAATGAAATCCTTGACCCATATATAATTCTACTTAAGATATCTCTACCCATTTCATCAGTTCCTAAAAGATATGTTGAAGATGGTGGCTTATATCTCATTATTATGTTTTGTTGTAATGGATCATGAGGAGCTATATATGGAGCAAAGATTGCAACTAAAATTAAAAATCCAATAAGGATAATTCCTAATACACCTATTCTACTTTTTAAGAGTCTCCTACCGGCTTCATACCAGGGATTACCTGTATTCAATTTTTCTTCAATTATCTGTTTTTCCATTTAATTCACTCCTACCATTAACTGTACTCTATTCTAGGGTCAATAGCTGCATATGAAATATCTACTAATAAGTTAACTAATACAAATGTACCCGCAAAAAACAATATTCCACCCTGTACTACTGGAAAATCTCTAGCATAAATAGCATCAACTAAGTACTTGCCTAATCCAGGCCAGGAAAAAATTGTCTCGGTTAATACTGCTCCACCTAATAAAACTCCAAACTGTAGTCCTACAACCGTTATAATTGGTATGAAAGCATTTTTTAATGCATGTTTATATACAACTACACGATCTTGTAAACCTTTAGAGTAAGCTGTTCTAATATAATCTTGTTTCAAAACTTCAAGCATACTTGATCTGGTCATCCTAGCAATTATAGCCATAGGTATTGTACCTAGCGCAATGGCTGGCAAAACAAGATGGCTTAACACATCTTTTAAAGCAGCCCAGTTAAGCTGTATAATACTATCTACTACTAATAGATTAGTAATATAATCAAGTTCTACTCCCACACTTAATCGAGAAGATGGTGGTAGCCAACCTAATGTAACTGCAAACAACCAAATAAACATTAAACCCAACCAAAATATAGGCATAGATA
>JAIPEX010000110.1 GCA_021736945.1 Halanaerobiales bacterium
ATTAAAAATTTTACCCAATTTTTTGTTACTTTTATTTCATCTTTTTCTTAAAACTTTTCATAGATTTATTTATTGTTGTCTTCTATATAAATTCCTGAATATGGAATTTCATAACCTTTTAGTATTCTCAAGAAATTGCAAATTATAGACAACAATTTATTAAATAAAGAAGGATAAATATCAAGATTATTCAATTATATTTTTGAAAGGTAAAACATAAATATATTATTTTAAGGAGGTCCCTTTATGGACGAAGAAAAGAAAAACATGTATAGATATTCCATAATACTAATATTTTTTGCTTTGATTATTGTATATATAATTCAAAGTGGATTATTCGAAGAAATTTTTAGATATATTAAATATATGTTTACAGAACAAAACAATGCTTCTTTTAAAATTGTTAAATTCATAGTCAATGAAACTCTTTTTATTGGCTAACTCATTTGCTGACATAATTAATATCTCTAATTAAATATTATTCTTTGTACAATATTTTAATCCATTTATATCTCTTGGTTTGTAACTACACAGTTTCGGCCTCTGTTTTTGGCTTCATATAAAGCAAGATCAGCTTTATGAATTAAATTATCAATATTTTTAGTGTTTTGATTATAGGTGGTTATCCCGATACTGATGGTAATTGAAATCTTAGCTTCCTCAAACTTAAATATATTATCTTCTATATTTTTTCTTAATCTTTCCCCCACTGGTTTAGCCTTATCTAAAGAAGATTTTGGTAAGATTATACCAAATTCTTCTCCTCCTAGACGTCCAACTGTATCAACATTTCTTACGCTTTCTTTTAATATAGAAGCTAAACTTTTTAATACTTCATCTCCTATAAGATGTCCATAGGTATCATTAACATTTTTAAAATGATCAATATCTATCATCATTAAAGATAGTTGCTCATTATAACGTTTTGCTCTTTCGATTTCCTTTTTCCCTGCCTGCATAAAATATCTGCGATTATAAAGATCAGTTAACGAATCATGATAATTTAAATATATAATTTCTTCTTCTTTCTCTTTTCTTTTTCTAATATTATAATACCAAGTTTTCACTGATTTATACCAGACATAAATTAAAATTAGGAATAATATAAATAATATTAAAAACGTAAGTAAAATAATGTTTTTTCTAAAAGTAATATTATCTTGTACATGTTCATCAACAAGATTAGTAAGTTCCTCTGTAGCTTTAATCAATTCCTGGTGATTTTTAATATAGTTCCAACTCTTTAATAAATTCACTGCTTCTTTTTTTCTTCCCTGACTAATGAGTTGATAAGTATTATTTTCAATCTCAATAATCCTATTTTTACTCTGCCTTATATTCTCAACATCGTTTAAACCTTCTCTAAGGTTAACCAAATTAGAGATGTTTTCTAACATATTATTTGCCTTTTCTTTATGTTCTATATATCTATTTTCCCACGTTAAATCTCCTGTATGAGCTGCTATTAAGGTGGTTAATTTTAAATTTTGTACATGAGATAGAAGTCTTCCTGAAATCCTTTGAAGGGTTAATTCTTTGCTCTCGAAGTTATTTATAGCATAATATGAATAAAACAGATTCCCTATTAATAGTAATATTACTAAAAAAGTAACTACCACAGAAATTTTAAACCAGGGGTTAGAACTATCAGGTAATTCATCTTTGTTTTTATTCATTTCTTCATCATCAAAAACCATATTATTTCCCTTTCTTTACAAACTTATATAATAATTAATTTCTTATCCAACTATTTACTAGTTTTTCATTTTTCTCTATCCAAATTTTAGCAGCTTCTTCAGCATTATTTTCTTCTTTTTGAATTAAAAGCATAACTTCTTCCATATCACTTGTTTCCCACTGGAAATTATCTAAAAAATTATATACTTCCGGCATATCACTTTTCAAACTGTAAGTGTTAAACTGAAATGGAGAATAAATGTTCAACAAAAATGGAGAACTCATTTCCAAAAGATAGCTGCTTTCTGGTATAATTATGAATTATCATAATTTAATATCAGAAAGGGAGGCTAACCCTATTGAAAGGATGGAAAATGTACAGTAAAATACATCAATTAAAAGAAGACAAGTTAAGTAAACTCCAGACTGCTAAAAGATTAAATATTGATTACAAAACAGTAACTAAATACTGGGATATGAAACCACGAGAATATGCCAAATATCAAAAGAAAACTAAAAGGAGATCTAGAAAACTAGATAAATATGTAGAAGATATTCTCCTTATGCTAAAAACACACGGTGATTACAAGGTAAGCCAGATTCTAGACCGTCTTTTAGAGAAATATCCTGATCAAAAAGATGAGATCAAATACAGTACTTTAAGACGACTGGTAAATGAAATTAGAGATAAGCATGAAATACCTAAAGAAAACACCCTAAGACAGTATCAGGCAATCAGTGATCCACCGTTTGGTTATCAAGCTCAGGTAGATTTAGGAACTATCATTTTAAAAGATACTTTTGCCAACAACATTAGGCTTTACTGTATCGCAATAGTTTTATCTAAATCAAGATATAAATTCGCAGAATGGTTTGACCATCCACCTAAGACAGCTGACTTCATTAATTTTCATGAAAAAGCATTCAGATATTTTAACGGAATGCCGAAAGAAATAGTCTATGATCAGGACCGTCTTTTAATTGTAAGCGAGAACTACGGTGATATCATCTACACGGCTGACTTTGAAAACTTTCGTCAGCATAAAAAGTTCAAAACATTTATCTGTAAAAGCAGTGATCCTGAATCAAAGGGACGAATTGAGGCCGTGGTTAAATATCTAAAATATAATTTTGCCCAGTACCGCATATTTGATGATCTTAATTCTTTTAATCAAAAATGCTTGGACTGGTTGGAAAGAACCGGTAACAATAATATTCACGGCACAATAAAAAAAGTACCAGCTGAAGTGTTTAAACAAGAACAAAAACACCTCAAACCGGTACCCAAAGTAAAATTAAAACATTCACCTAAAGACAGTATAACAAGAAATGTAAGAAAAGACAATACAATTTTGTACCGTTCTAATCGATATACTGTCCCTTTGGGCACCTATCGTAAAAACAAATTTGTTTATCTAGAGATTTATGGTCCTCAGCTTAAAATTATCGATGATAAAACTGGGGAAATTATTGCAGAACATAGATTGTCTTCTAAAAAAGGTGATCTAGTGCAAAATAATAACCACCTTAGAGACCACAGCTTAAAAATTGATGAGCTTTATCAAAAAACTCTCAAACAGCTGGGCGAATATGAAATAATAAAAACTTTTTTAAATGAAATACGGAAGTTAAAACCACGCTATGTTAGAGATCAGTACAACTTGATTTTAAAGTCATCTAACACATTAACAACAGAAGAAGTTTTAAAAACAATCCAGTTTTGTCTCGATAACAAGTTATGGAGTGCAACCGAGTTTAAGTCCGTTAGCGAAAATCTTTCCAAATTGCCTGATTTAGACAAGGTTAATGGTAACAGAACTACTGATATTAAAATAGAACCAGATGACGATAATGACCCTTTTACAGAGGTCAGAAGCCTATCGGAATATGAAAAGTACATGGGAGTGAAGTAATGAATAAAAAAGATAATATTAAAAATCAATTAACTGTTTTAAAGTTGGCTGCTATTAAAGATATACTTGATGATACTTTAATTAAGGCAGAACAGGATAAAATATCCTATCAGGATCTTCTTGATGACCTCTTTAATCATGAAGTTAAAATCAGGCAGCAAAAGGCCTTTAAAAGACGTTTTAAGCAGTCCAATCTTAATAAAGATAAAACCTTAGAAAACTTTGATTTTAGTTTTCAAAACTCACTTTCTAAAAGAGAAATTAACCAGCTTTTAGATTTTGAATGGCTTGAACAGGCCTTTAATCTAATTTTTTTGGGCCCGCCAGGCACGGGCAAAAGCCATATGGCTCATGCTCTCGGACTAAAAGCAATTGAATCAGGTTATAAAGTAATCTTCATTAGTATGGACTATCTCATCAAAGTTTTGAAGACAAAAGAAATTATCAAAAAGAGCCAGACTATGTTTAATAAACTAAAAAAAGCGGATTTAGTTATTATAGATGAGTTCGGTTATCTGCCTGTATCAAAGGCAGAAGCAAACCTTTTTTTCCAGTTAATTACTGATTTCTATGAACAAACCTCTATTATTATCACTTCCAATAAGAGTTTTAGCAAGTGGGCTGAGGTCCTAGGAGATCAAGTAATAACCACGGCTATTTTAGATCGGATCATGCATCACAGTGAGATATTTAATCTGACAGGAAAAAGCTATCGACTGGAAAACAGAGAAAAAATAATCTAAAAACGCATAAAAATTCAAAAAACGTAAATTTGGCTCTATATTCATTAATATACAGCTTATATGTATATTATTAATAACTCTATAAATAATATTAGGGAATATTGTTGAACATCTTTTCTCCATAATTATTTGACATTCACACCAAACCTTCTCTTACAATAGTATAAATTTTTTCTTGTTTACCATATATGTTTTTGGGATCATCTAAATATTTTAAATCCCATTTGGCAAACTTCCAATGAGGCGTCCATCCTGTTACAACAACCCATCTTTTTTCTTCGATAGCATTCTTTAATATTGTAGTCATTGTTGAATCACTACCTGTTATTAATTCAAATTCATTGTTAAGGTTATAATTTTTCATTACTTTTTCGGTTTTTTCCATGATACCTGCATTGGGATCAATCCCAATAATTTTATTATCAAATTTATTACTAAACTTGTTTAATTCTTCAATTGAATCTATTGGTACATAATCAGGAACTACCAAACCCATTTGTGTGGTTTCAAGATGGGGTCCTAGATTTACTACCTGATTTTTATAAGTTTCCTGTTGCTCTTTTTGTAAAGAAGGTAACCATGCAGCTACTGTGGCATCTTGGTCTCCTGTAGCAACTGACTCCCATAAAGCAGTTAACGGTACAGATAAAAGCTTACAATTATAACCTAATTCATCCTCAATAACAGCTTTAATCACATGGGAACTGGCAACTTCGGAATCCCATTCAACATATACTATATTAACAGTTTTGGTTTGCTCATTTTGTTCTACCTTATCATCTTTTATATAACCTGAATAACCAACTACCGAAAATATTAAAATGATGATAAGTATGATTAAGAATTTTATATTAAAATACTGTTTCAACATTTACTTACACCTCGAGATTTTTTTACTTCCTTATCTAAAAGTCTAAATTCAACTTCCTTTAACACTAATAAATAGTCTTATATATATCTATATTCCTTATATTTAATTTTCAATATAAGTTATTAATTACCTTTAAAGTTCTAAACCAATCAAAGAAGTGATATAATTCTGAAAATATATAAATTTTATAAAACTCAAATAAAAAAGAACAACCATAAAATCAGTTGCTCTTTTTAAAAGTTATTCATAAATAATTATGATTTAACTTTGACCAATGAAAACCTTATTAATTTTTCCATAAATTAATAAACTAAATAACATCTGCCTGAAGTCTTATCAATGATTTTTTCATTGTATATAGTAAGTAACTAAGATATAAAATTGCAATAAAAAACATTGTATAAGTAACTACATTAGAAATATTATTTACTCCACTGGGATTGAGAGAAGTCATAATATTATTGATATAGTGGAAAATAATAGGTAAAATAATATTATTTGTTCTAATAACCAAAATAGATAAGATCATTCCTATTATAAAAGCATATGAAATTTGAATAATTATCATTTTTAAATTGTTAGACTGGAGAGTATTTAGAATATGAGCAAGAGAGAAAAGAAAACTAGAACCAATAATTGCTTTTATATAACTTTTTTTAATTAGAATTTTTAAAATAATCCCCCTAAAGATTGTTTCTTCAACAAAAGCAACAATTGCCATATATATTAATAGATAAATTATAGCCTGAAAAGATAAATTAGATCTAATTCCAGCTAACAAAGGCATAAAACCAAGGATGAATAAAGGGATAAAGATAATCTTTTCTTTCTTTTTTAACTGTGATATTAGAAAGAAACCATAATATTTCCATCTTTTATTTTTGTTAATAATTAATATCAGTACTATACTAAAAATTAAAAATCCAAAGAAAAAGGTTATTTTGTTATCTATATTCCCTAAAACTGAAATCATGCCTGATACAAATAAAACAAATAATAAACTTATTATTATAAATATACTACTAATATAAGGATGGCTCTCTGAGAATTTTTCTGGTTTTAACAATTTAGTTCCTCCAATTTTAAATTCAAATATTCATTTATTTGTTAAAAGTCTTTTATTCTTAATTATTAAAATTTAATCATGCACATGACTCCTTTTGAAAAGCCTTAAAGTCATGCTCACTATAGAAATAATATTAAATATATATAAACATCCACATTATCCTTTAAAACAATAAATATATGGTACGATAGAGGGGATTCGAACCCCTATGTCCATAATACCATGCGCGTCTTCCAGTTCCGCCACTTTCACCATATTTATAATTCTATATAAATTACTGACTAAAGTCAATGATCCAAATGTTATATTTAAATATAAGTTGCTCTTTTCATAAATTTACAATAATTTTTTCTTATTGGTAATTATTATCGATAAATGAAGGAGTTTGTATACTTTTCTTTAAATAATATATAAGGAGAGTGATATAAATGGCAAAAGTGACTCGTCAGATGGTAGAAGATGCTGGTGTAGATGTCGATAAATTATTGGATTTGTTAATTAAAAATGCTTCGGCAGAATTAACAACCTTTTATTATTACACTAGTTTAAGATTTAACTTAATTGGTTTAGAAGGTGAAGGTATTAAAGAAATTGCTGAATCCGCTCGTATTGAGGACAGAAATCATTTTGAAGCATTATTACCAAGAATTTATGAGTTAGATGGTAAAATCCCTAATGATTTAAAAGAATTTCATGATATTTCAGCTTGTCCTCCTGCTAAATTACCCGAAGATAAAAATAATGCTACAGAAATATTAAAAGTTTTAGTTGAAGCAGAAAGATGTGCGGTTAGAGGATATACTGAAATATGTAATATGACTGCTGGTAAAGATCATAGGACATATGATTTGGCACAAGCTATTTTAAATGAAGAAATACAGCATG
>JAIPEX010000111.1 GCA_021736945.1 Halanaerobiales bacterium
ATTTCTACAACCTCTTTTACTAATTGTTTGCCAATTATTATCTTTATATACGGAAACATAACCGTAATCTATAATTCCTATTAAACTCAAAGATATATTAAGAACATCTCTTAAAAATTCATTTAATTTGTGTTTTGAAGTTATACTTAATCTATTCGTCAGATAAATTATACTTTCTAGCTCATTACTCAGCTTTTTAACTTCTTGATATTTGTTTTCTAATTCTTTTTCTCTGGCTTTTATCTCTGTAATATCATTAAATAGCGTAATAAATTGGCCTTGTTTAGGAGAAGTTACTGTAATGCTCAAATGTTTATTTATGGGCTCATAATATACTTCAAAAGATTGGGTATTACCAGTTTCTACAGTTTTAGCGTATATATCTAAATATGGTGGAGCTTCTCGCGTATAAAGCTCAGAACCTAAAGAACCAACAGCATTTTCTTTAGAAATATTTAATAATTTTTCGTAAGCCTTATTTACATCCAAAATCTTGTAATCTATCGGTTCATTGTCATTATTATAGATGATTTCATGTAAACATAATCCCTGCTCTATATTGTTGTATATATTTTCAATTAATTCTTTTTTCTCCAATAATTCATCTTTTCGAATTTTAAGTTTTCTAAATAATAGATCATATGGTCTTTTAAACCCAGTTTCTATTATAGCTTTAAAGATTAACATGACAGAAATCAATTTGAAGATGTGACCTATAATATTTGATAAACCATATACATCTACATAAAAAGTAAAAGAAATCTCAGATAAAATCGTCATACTTATCGAAAGAAATATTAAATTATATATATAAACGGAAAATTGTTTTTTATTCAAATATAGTAAATATAAACCAAGGAAAAGCAAACCTGAAATAATATATTCACTAAAAATTTTTAATTTGGTTAGACCTTCTCCTTCCACAAAAGTAGTGGGAAATATATCTAAATAAAGACTACCAAAAAGTACTATAGAAATAGATAAATAGAAGTAGATGATTTTACTCAAATTAAATTCTTTAGAAGTGTTAATAAACCATAAGGCTACAAGAAAGGAAAAACTTTCTAGATACCTAGCCATAATCCATAATTGAGTGGGTAAGTTACCACTAGAGTTATTAAAAACTCCCATTCCTTTATATGCTAGCGTATGTATTAAGTCAAAACCTCCTATAAATCCATATGCTATCCCTAGAATTATTAAAAAATTGTTTTTGCTTTTATCATGAGAATAGATTGCTATAATAAATATCACAATAGATATTATTACACTAAATATTTCGACAAAAGAATGAAATAATAAAAAATTATAGAAATTAATTATGACCAAAAAGATAAAACCGACACTTAATACAATATTGGTTTTATTAAATAGCTTTTTTAAAGAAAATGTTTGGCTTATTTGAGACATATAGACCCCCAATCCGACTATTTCCTATAACTTCAACTCAATTTTGTTGAATGAAAGACAAACACTATAATTGAATACAATCCTCTTTTGAATTTAGAACCAATTTAACTTTCTAAGATAATTGTATAATGATATTAAACAACTAATTTTGAAATATATTTTTTTGATTTTCTCCATTCATAAATTTAATAAATTCATCTACTAAATAGGGATCGAACATTTCTCCAGATTTCTCTTTTATTACTTTTTAATGTTTCTTTTTTATTTTTTTCATTCTTTGAGCCTCTTCCATTTACTAGTAAATCATAATGATCCACAATGGTAAATATTCTTGCTAATAAAGGAATCTCCTCATGTTTTAATCCTTGCGGGTATCCTTTGCCATCCCATCTTTCATGGTGAGAAAGTATCTCCTCTGCAATATTAGTTAAATCAGGTATGGAATGAGAAATTCTATATCCATATTCACTATGTCCTTTTAATTTATCACGTTCTTGTGCCGTTAATTGGCTCTTGTTTTTTGAAATTTCTTCTTTAACACTTATTTTTCCTATGTCATGGGACTCTGCAAGTAATTTCAATTTTTCTTTATGTTCATCATCTAAATTTAGACTTTCTGCAAACTTTAATACAAGCTTTTTCACCATTTTAATATGTGCTTTGCTTTCATCACTTTCTTTTCTTAACTTTCTATTAATATTAGATATTATTTCTTTTTTTACTCTTTTACTTTCTGTAGTTTTATTTTGATACATATTATCATCAGCAGATTTAAAAACATCATCAATATCTTGATTGACACTGTTTTTAGTAGCAACTCCTAGAGAAATACTTATGATACCTTCACCAATAAAATCAGAACAATTTTGATTTATCCTATTAGCTATTTCTTTACCAATTTTCTTTTCTGTATTCGGCAATAATATTGCAAACTCATCTCCACCTATTCTTGCTAAAATATCTTCATTTCTAAGATTATTTTCCAAAATCTTAGCTGTATTCTGAATAAGTATATCCCCTTGATCATGACCAAAAACATCATTTACTAATTTCAAGCTATTAATATCCCCCATTATAATTGTTAAGGGAAGTTGTCTTTGGGTATCTAATCTCTTAAGCTCTTCCATGAAATAGTCACGATTATATAAACCTGTAAGTTGGTCATGAAATCTTAAGTACTTAATTTCTTTCTCAGATTGTTTTTGTTCAGTTACATCCACCATTATTAGTAATTTTAAATTTATATTCTGATAAATAATATTTGAACAACGAATATCCAACCATTTGCTTTGATCATTAATATTTAAATTTATATTTAATCTTTTTTTATCTTTAATTTTGTGTTTGGATAACTGATTTAAGAAATTTTTGTTTTCTATAAAAAATGTTATTTCTTTTTCTAATACATTCTCTTTTTGTTCACCTAAAATATCCAAAAAAGCCTGATTTATGTACTTTATTTTTTTGTTCTCAAATAATATAGCAATCCCTACTGGATTCTTTTCTGTTAACTCTTGATATATTTGAGTTGATAAAAATAATTCTCTAACATTTAATAGATTTTTGATGCGGGAATTTAATATTTTCTGTTGAATTGGTGTTTTGATTATCTCATCAATTATTTTAATATATTTCTCGGGAATCTTATCAGTTGAAACACGTGTAATTAAAATAAGAGGTAAATAAAGAGAATTATTGGATTGCTTGATTTTTATAATTTTTTCTTTGTGTTCTGCAAATCCTTGCTCATCAACTATTATTATATCATCATTTTCAAAATTTTTTGGAGTAGTTAATACCTTATATTTATCAGTTAAATAATCTTCTAAAATATTTAGATTTTCTTTATGAGCAATTAATAGTTTCACAGTGTTTACTTTTTTTAAATTAAGTTGATTACCTATATTATTAATATCCATTATTTATTTCCAAACCTCTCATCAAGAATTTCAGGATTCCCAGTTAAAATTCCTCTCATATTATCTAAAGGCTCTCCCACCTTTATTCCTTCTGAAGTTATTCTATATCTCCGCATTGTATTTTCAAAATCACTCATTCTCATTTTTAAAACACCAATTGCTTTTTCCAGCTTACCATTCATCTCTAGATAACGTAAAAATAATATGTTATCCGCTAAATAACTGGTATCTGTAGATGTAACTTTAAACTCCCCAGTAATGTTCTTTATTTCATTAGTCATAAAAACAGTAACTCCTTTTGATTTCAAATATTCACATAAAGAATGAAGTTTGCGTACCATACTATCTGCATTATTTGATGTATTAAAAGATAAAAAGTAACTAGAAATCGAATCTATTAAAACTATAGAAGTCTCTTGCTGTTCAATATCACTTCTAACTTCATAGGAAAATTCATCGGGAGTATATTCTAATGGACTAATTTTCTTTACTAAAAGTTTATTGTTTTCGACCATTTTTTCTAAAGGAATATTTATAGCTTTACTTCGCTCCATTAAAGTCTTAGGACTTTCTTCAAAAGTATATATTATGGATTTTTTTCCTTCTATAACTCCATTTTTAATAAATTGAGACCCTAATGTTGTTTTCCCTACACCACTTTGGCCTGTTATCATTGTAGTTGAACCTTCTTCTATACCGCCAGAAAGCATTTTATCTATTTCATAAATCCCAGATGAAATCTTATTTTTACTGGATTTTATATCATTATTTGAACCTTTTAACTGAGGGTAAACTGCAATACCATTATCGTTAAATTTCATTGCATGTTTTCCTTTATTAAAACTGGATCCCCTATATTTGCTTATTTCAAGACTATGCTTTTGATTTTCATAAGTTAAATTAATAATACCATCTACCATAAATTGTAAATTATCATCTGAATTAGAGTTTCCCACTTCAGAAGTTAATAAAATAGTGGAATCATAACCTTTTACAAATTGAACAAATGATAAAATTTGTTTTCTGAATTTAAAATCGTCAGAAGTAAGATATTTTAGTTGTGTAAAACCATCAAAAAATATACGATCTGGTTTTATTTTTTTTATTGTAGTAGTTAATTTTTCAATTATTGGTTCTTGTTCCATCTCAGAAGAAGAAAAAAGATCATAATTTTTGTTATCAGCAATAAATTCAGATTTTGGACTCAAATCCAAAAAATCTATTTCAGACATTGGAAAACCATATTTAATTCCATTTTGCTTAATTTTTTCTATATCTTCAGTCATACTGACAAAAAGTAACTTCTCATTATTTTTTAAGCCTTCAATTAAAAAATGAATTCCTAAAGTTGTTTTACCAGTGCCTGGACCTCCCCTAACTAAATAAAATCGCTCAGGGATTAAACCGCCTCCTAATATTTCATCAAAGCCATCAATGCCAGATTTTAATAAATATTCTTCCAAATTATTCCCTCCTCGGATAAAATGTATTGTTTTCGCAATTTTAAAATTTCATCTTATATATAATTTGTTATTTATATCTTTATATTCAAATATACTAATATAACTTTGATTAATAATTTTAATAATAAATAAATTTTTTAAAACTTTATCTATATTGATATGACAACCTTAAATTCTTTCTTTCTATCTTTTTAAGTATAAGTACATAGTATAATAATACAACAACTACACTAATATTACAAACTTATAATTATATATATTTTGAATATTATATTTTTTCGTAATGATGTAATTATTATTAAGATTATAAATAAAAAAATAGTATATTTAGAAGGAAAAGAAAATTTCAAAAGGAGTAAAGTCAGCCTCCTCTTCAAAATGTTAATTATCTCTTAACTTAATATATTTCCGAGTAAATATATGACCTAAAATGTAATTACTTTATTATTACTTTTTAAATAATCAGTTAAAGCTTCTCCCATATATTTAACTTCCACTCCAAGTGATGCCAAATACTCGGAAACATCATATCTATCAGCACAAGCTTTACAAGCTTCTACGGTTATGTCATGATTAATAAATTCTTTTATTTGTTCTTGTAATTGTTTACTCTCACTCAATAATTTTGAAGAAAGTCCCCAGATTATAAATTTGATATTTTTCCACCACTGGTTCTTTTTGGCATTTAGTGTATACATAAAAACCATATTTTGGGCAACTTCAATATCCCCACTTGTCCATACTATTACCAAGGTATCATTATCCATTTTATACCTGCCTCCATTTTTTAATGTATTAATATTTATATCTTTTTAATTTCATAACATCTTTATCAATAGAAAAAACATTCTTTAGCTTGCTTTCTAACTTTTCTTTGTCTATCAAATCACTAAAAGTAGTTTATACCTCATTTTTTATATATGGATAATTTATACATTATTCAATAAAAAAATAGCCCCTCCATACATTCTAAATATAGAAGGACTATTTTCATATAAGTATTTATAAACTAAAACATATTTTGACAACTTATTTTATTTTCAATTATATTACTCAAGTACTAAGTCGCCAGTAACAGTTGCTCCACCTTTAATTTTAAATGTTGATTTTGCTTCTTCACTTTGGAAATATACATTACCATCAACTGTAAAACCATCTTCTAATGTAAAATTATTGGACTCTACATATACATCACCTTTAAAAGTACCTGCCGCCAAAACGGAATTAGGGCTTTTAACAGTTAATTTTGGGGCTGTCAATGTATATCTTTCATCTACATTATGGTTCTCATCACTTGTATATAAGGCAATTTCACGAACTGTTTCGTCATCATTTGTAAATTCACCTTCTAAAACTAGATCTTGATCTGTTGAAAGATCCTGTTGAATAATTACTATCCAGGCCCCTTCTTCACCCAGAGCAGTCATAAGAGATTCTTCATCTGTAGCTCTAGATGCAGATGAAACTGTGTCCTGAGCCTCTACCATTGGTGTTAGAACAAGAGCAAAAACGATTAGAAATAAACCTATAGTCTTAATTTTCATTAATAAATTCCTCCTTTAAAATATTATATCTTCATAAATATCTTATCATATCACTCAGATAAATCAAGTTTAAGATTTAAATTATTCAACTATTTAGATTGCAAGGTTTAATGCACGGTTTTATGGTTTTGATCTTGGATAAGCCCGAATTGGACTAGATAACCCCTCTAGCATGTTGAAATAACTCCCGCGATGTCATGAAGTCAAACATCTTTCTAGGATAAGTGTTAATAAATTCCTGAATATGTTTAACAAAATTTCTTGTTATTCCTTTAAAACTCGTTCCTTTAGGTAAAAACCTCCTAATAAACCTATTTGCATTCTCATTACTACCGCGCTGCCAACTACTATAGGCATCACAGTAATAAACTTTAGTCCTCTTTTTACTGCTTTTAGTAAATGATTCTTCTATACGTTCATAATCATAAAATTCTCTGCCATTATCTGTTGTAATACTCTTAAATGTCTCTCTAAACTTTACTACACCCATTCGCCTTTCTATTCTATCTAAACCCTCTATCACCGAATCCTGGCTCTTATCAGGTATCTTCTCTATAATCTCTATTCTAGTTTTTCTTTCCGTTAATACCAGCAAATAGGGATCATTACCTTCCTTTTTACCTTCAACTAAATCCATCTCAAAGTGACCTATTTCAGATCTATTATCTGCAGCTTCTGGACGATCCCTAATCGTTCTGCCTTCTTTATGTTTTTTTGTTTTGGTACTTTCTTTTCTTTTACTTTTACTCTTATTGCAGTAATTACCATATACTAGATCTTCTCGGTCAATCATCAATACTC
>JAIPEX010000112.1 GCA_021736945.1 Halanaerobiales bacterium
GCAGATAGCGACGGGAGTTTTGTAAGCTTCACTCTTGGTGAAAATTATTATATATATGCTTTGCAGCCAACAGATGGAGCTGAACCTGATTTTGTTATTTCGATTAATTCAACTTACCCAGATGGCTATACAGAAAACAACTCAAGAAAAATTGGTGGATTTCACTATGGCAGAATAAGAGATGTCGCTGATGCTTATGATGAAACAGCTACAATTACAGTTAATATTCTACCAAACTCAGTCTGGGATTTGAAAAATCGCCCAACCTGCGACCCGACTGGTATGGCAAAAGTTGGGGATATTTGGGTAGATATATATCTTACTAGCCATTCATCTGGAAGCTGGCCTGATCAGGAAGTAGCTAGCGAATATAATGCAACTCCTGTTACCGGAACAGAAGGTTACTGCTGGTATGATTTTCAAAGATTATTTAGCAATGTAGGCAAAAGAATGTTAAGCTATTCGGAATGGATTCAGGCTGCTTACGGAAGTCCAGAGGGAAATGATAATGACAATAATGCTGCATGGTCAAATAACAGTAACTCAGGCAGAACTGCTACAGGAACTGTTGAGCAAGCTGTAAGTGTTCATAATATAGTAGATTGTGCAGGAAACGTCTGGGAATGGTTAGATGAATTCACTTATAGAAATACAGGCTCCACTGGTTTTAGTTGGTATGATGTTTTAGATGCAGGCAAGGATAGCTCAAATGGCCAAGGTGAAACATATATGCAAAATGATGTATCATTAATTGCTATGCGTGCTGGCGGCCGCTGGATCTTTGGTGTCAATTGCGGTGCTCGTGCGGTGTATCTGGGCGGCAGGCCGTGGGATGTCACTACGGGCACTGGGTGCCGCGGCGCCTGTGATTCTCTGTAATTTGTAATCTGGAAATGGTTTTGGGTTGGGGTGTGATTTTGAATTAAGAACTTAACTATACAACAAAAATTATATGATTTAATAAAGTGGTTCTTTCCAATAGTGGATAACTTTCCGAAATATGAGAAATTTGTTTTATGTACACAAATAAAAAACTTAGTATTGGAAATATCAAAATTAATTATTGAAGCTAATAAATCAAAAAGCAAAGTTAGATTTTTGAATAGAATAGATGTCAAAATTGAGCAATTAAGAATGTTGATCAGGTTTGCTCATGACAGAAAATATTTAAGTCACAAGAAATATGAAAATGTATCTAAGAAAATAGATGAAATCGGCCGCATGTTAGGCGGCTGGATTAAATCTTGTTCATAAATTTTACGGGGTTAAAGGCGTTGGTGCTGGCGGCAACTGGAACAATGGTGTCAATTGCGGTGCTCGTGCGGTGAATCTGAACAACAGGCCGTGGAATGTCAATACGAACACTGGGTGCCGCGGCGCCTGTGCTCTTTATATAAATTTTACAGATAATAGCTGGTTACGGCCACTATTACAGTGTTTTTTAGAGAACAGGCCTTTAATCCCTGCTGAGATACTTTTTAAAAGTCAATCCAGCAAAAAATTTAAATTGCTGGCCAGATAGCTAGTATTGAAATATAGAAAGTTATCACAGTCAGCGACAGTCCGCTCTCATTTGAGCGGGCTTTTCTTTTCACCCTAAATATAAAGAAAGTGGTGATTAGTTATCCCGAAGAAAGTTAAAAATATTTACCCTAAAATATATGACTTTGAAAATTTGTACGAAGCTTATTTGAATTCAAGGAAAAGCAAAAGATATAAACATGAAGTATTAAAATTTACAAATCAGCTAGAAAGCAATCTTATACAGATACAAAATGAACTGATATATAAAACTTATGAACAGGGCGAATATCATCAATTTTATGTATATGAACCAAAACAAAGACTTGTAATGGCTTTGCCTTTTAGAGACCGAGTAGTTCAATGGGCTATATATCGCCAATTATATCCAATTTACAGCAAAATATTTTATCAGTATTCTTGCGCTTGCCAGAAAAATAAAGGCACTCATTATGCTGCAGATCATCTTCAAGATAAAATGAGAATTATGAATAGGATGCCCGGGGAAACTTATTATTTAAAAGCAGATGTAGCAAAGTATTTTTATAGAGTTGATCATAATGTTTTAATGAATATTCTTAAAAGAAAGATCGGCTGCAGAGATACTTTAGAGCTTTTATGGAAAATCATAAAAAGCGATGATGGAGAATTTGGTATCCAGTTAGGAGATCACTACTTTGAAAGAGATAAAATAAAAGGAATTGGAATCCCAATAGGCAATTTAACCAGCCAGTTATTTGCAAACGTCTACTTAGATTTTTTAGATAAATTTATTAAGCATAATCTTAGAGTTAAACATTATGTCAGATACATGGATGATTTTGTTATATTGGGAAAATCAAAGAAAGAACTACATAAAATCAGACAGAAGATAGAAATATTTCTTGCTGATTATCTAAAACTTAAACTTAATAACAAGACTACCGTAGATAATATATGGAATGGAATAGACTTTTGCGGATATGTGACTTATCCGCCATATCGCAAATTAAGAAAATCAACTAAAAAGAAAATGAAAAAGAAATTGAAATACTTACAGGAAAAGTATTATGAAGAGGAGGTGGATATTGAGGATATTAGGGCAAGTGTCAATTCCTATTTAGGTATTTTAAAGCACTGTAATAGTTATAATCTTACAATGTCGGTTATTAATAAATTAGACGATGAGATACTTAATCAGCTTGATTTAGGCGACCGGTTAGAATTAAAAAGTTGATGTGATACACAGATAAACAAAAACTTTTGCCCCACAGGCGGGGCTGTTTTGAGGTGGAAAAAGTGAATGCAAAGTGGAGACCTTTCACAGACGAAATAATATATTATTGGAACAAATTTTTTGATCATACAGCAATTAAAGGTTTTCTCGCAGCAGGAGGAACTATATTAAATATGATATTTGGTAATATGAATGCAGCAATGCAAGGTTTTTTAGTATTACTTGCAGCTGATTATATAACAGGTTTAATTAAAGCTAGCAAAAAAGGGAAATTATCAAGCTGGATGTCAAGAAAAGGTTGGGGTAAATTAGCAACTTACTCAATTGTAATTTCTCTTGGACATTTAATTACTCAAATAGGAATGACAGGTATGAGAAATTTTGTCCTCCTGTGGGCTGGAGCTACAGAAGCGATTTCAGTTTTAGAAAATTTTGATGATTTAGGAATTGTTATTCCAGCTTTTATGCGAGAAAAGTTATTAAATACTAAAAAAAATAAGTTTGGGGAGGAAATAGACAAATGAAAATAGCAATTTTTGCTGGACATGGTGGAAAAGACCCTGGAGCTGTTGATCCAATCGAAAAAGAACAGAATGATGGTATATATCAAGATGATGTTTATACCGAAGAAAGCGAGGTTAACCTGAAGGCTGCTAAGATTTTAGAAAAAATATTAACTAACAATGGCCATGAAGTTTTTATGGCCAGAGACAGAGATGTTTATATTAGCCTGCAAAATAGAACTCATTTTGCAAATGATAACAATGCTGACATAACGATCTCTCTACATGCTAATGCTGCAGCCAATAGTGCTGCTGAAGGTATTGAAACTCTTCATTATCCAGGCAGTGAAGATGGTCAGAAATTAGCATATAAAGTACAAAAAAGAATGATTGAAGCAAACAATGCTGTTGATAGAGGCATTAAGCGTAGAGATAACCTCTATGTACTTAGAAAAACTATGATGCCTGCTGTGCTTATCGAGATGGGGTTCTTAACCAATCCAAAAGAGGAACACCTGCTTAATGAAAAAGAATATTTATACTTGCTGATGGAAGCAGTTGCAGCTGGAGTTGATGATTATGAGCAAAAATAAAGAAGCAGAAGTAAATGAAGTCAACTTAAAAGCTGATAAAAATGAAAATAATATTCCAGATTGGGCTGAATTTACAGCCACTTATATAATTGCGGCTGTTTGTGTAAGTATGGCTGTTGCCGGCTATGTAAGGCAGGATTTAGATGGTTCAATTATTAAGTGGTTGTTAGGTTTTGGTGTAGTGCTTACTGGTGGCCGTGATGCTATTAAGGCTTTCATCAAAAGGAAGGTTGGGTAGCATGTACCTAATAAAATATCTGCTTTATATTTTAGAGCACAAATGGAATGTTTTCAAAGTTGCTATAAAAAAAGGACATTATTTACATGCTTTAACCCATGATATAAGTAAGTTTAGCGGTAGTGAATTTTGGGCTTATGCTGCTTATTTTTATAAGGATAAAGAAAAATATAAACATCAATTTGAAATGGCTTGGAGACATCATTATTTCAATAATAAACACCACTGGCAACACTGGATTGATAGAGAAGGCAAACCTATAGAAATTCCAGATCAATATATAGAACAAATGATAATTGACTGGGAAGCTATGGGTCTTAAGTTTGGAGGTACTGCTAAAAAATATTATTTAAATAATAAAGATAAAATTAAGTTGGCACCAAAAACAAGAATTAATTTAGAAATAAAGTTAGGGGCGTGTAGGTAAAATGCTAAAAACCAAGCATAAAATTATATTAATTGTTGTTGCTGTAGTAATTGTTTTAGCTGCACTTTTTATTTTTGGTTGGAAGGCTGCGAGTATTTTAGGTATTCTCGGAGGAGCGGGTGGCTATAAAGTTGCGAGTAAACAGGTCCAAAAGCAAGCTGATCAGGAAAAAGAAGTTGTTAATGAAGTGAAAAAAGATATTGATAATAGAAAAGAGAAAGACCAGCAGCTGCAGCAGAAAGCTGAAAACAGAAAAGAAAAAGTTGAAGAACTTAATAATAATCAAAAAGACCGGCAAGAAAGATCTGAAAGTTTAGAGGCCCGATTAAATGAACATCAAAAGGAGTGATCACTATTAGAAAAAAATTAATCTACATTATAATAGTAATGATTTTGCTGCTGCCAATAGCGGTTAATGTCAATGCTCAGGAACTATATCCTCCAAAAGAATATGATCAGCTTCTGAAAGATTACAAAGACATGTATGATATTGCTCAAAAGTACAAAAAGCTTTATGAAGAAGCTGAGCGTGATGTTACTGAATATAAAAAATTATACCAACAAGAAAAAGCTGATAAACAAAAATATAGAGATTTATATAAAAGCGCTGAGCAAGATAATAAAAATTTGATAAAATCTAATAACAGATTGCAAGATTTAATTGACACACAGAGAGGTATGATTAATGATTTAATTAATAAAAAAGAAATAGGAGTTATAACTGGAGTAAATATAACTCCAGCAAATCCAGAAAACAGCGGAGTTATACTTGGTTTTGACTTTAAATTTTAGGGAAGGAGAAAAATGCAATACTTAAAGTTTTTCTTTTTAATGATATTAGATTTATTTTTTAGTTTAGCAACTTCATATTTTATTGGAGTAAAATGGATAAGCAATATAACAAAACACTCTAGTGGAACAGGTGGGCTTGGAGCTGCTTTATTTGCCTGAATTTCAACAATTGTGATATTCATTGTGCTTTTGGGAGTGTTTGGCTTTGCTTTTTATTGGATTTTGTTTACTTTGATATAGAGGAGGTGCCATGGAAATATTAAAAGTACTATTAATAATTATAGTTTCTATTGTAATCAGCGGCGTTGAAAGTTATTTCATCTATGGATTGCTTTCCGCTGCAAACCAAAACAAACCAAACGGATATTTCAAATCAACTACAGCAGATGCATTAATAGGCGCAATAATTTTTGGTATAGTTGTAGCCTCTATTAACAGTGGGATAATGTATTGGATTATATTTTAGTTATTTAACCTCAGGTGAGAGCCTGGGGTCTTTTTTTATGCCAAAAGGATTTATATTTTTTTGAAAAAGATTAATAAAAACCCTTGACAATGTGCTACAATAGTGGTACAATATACATAGAGAGTAAGGAAAGGGGCAAAACAAAATGAGCAAAAGTAAAGTTGTTCGAGTAAGAGTTGAGGAAAAACTTCAAAAAAGAATTGATAGAGAAGCAAGTAAGAGAGGAATGGACCGAAGCTCATTTATAAGGCATTGCATAGAAAATGAATTACCAAATCCAAAGGAGGTTATTATAATGACTAGAGAAGAAATGATTAAGGAAATGGAAGGCAAAATAATTACAGTTGGCGGAGAATGGTTATTAGAAAATGATGAAGAAATGATAGAATGGTTAACTGGATCTGAGTACTGGGGCAGAGGGCATGAGGATATTGAAATCAAGCCAGAAGATGCAGTACTAGAAATGCATTTTGAAAGCAGGGGAGTGGCTTACAAAGCAACTTTTGAAGGGCATCCAGAAGGCGTTGAGCAGTCTCTTAATAATCAGCCCATGTGGGGCGACGATAGTTGGAAAGATTGGGATACAGAAGATATCAAAAAATATTACATGTTAGTGAAAAATAATGGCTAATCTAATTATACCTGGTCGTATTCTAGGAATATTCTGGACTACGGCCAGTTGGACTTCTGTTGAAAATTCAGTACAACTGACTAATCAAAATTATGATATTATTGAAGAAGTCCAAAGTTACCTTGCAAAGTTAGGGTTTGAATATACTATATACCAGGGCCCAGAGGAAAACAAAAGACCTGGCTACGAATATGATTATTACAGAATGAAAATATATAATTATTATGTGATCAGCGAATTAAGAAGCAGATATAATTGGAGAGGGCAGCGAGAAAAAGAAAGATATTATCCCAATTTTGTTTCCGAGCAGCAAGAAATAGACTTTTTGAGATATTATATTGATGATCAGGGACATTTCGATTATATGAATACTAAGCATGGCCAAAAGAAAAGATACAGAGTCTGGGCTAATTATAATTTTGCATATAAGTTAAGCGAAAAAATAAGCAAATTTGTTGGAGTTAATCAAAATAAACCTCAGGAACATAAGCAATCAGATATAACAATGATTATATATTATCAAAGTCAAAAAGATGTACCAGCAATATTAGAATTTATTAACTCAGCTTAACAGCTGGGTTTTTCTTTTTAATCCTGCACAAATCCTGCACCCAACTGGTTAATATACATCAATATACTGATTTTGGAAAAGAAATAAAAGCCCTATAATCACCGTTATATCGTACATTGGTTAATATTTGTTATTAAACGTTATTCACATTCGTATA
>JAIPEX010000113.1 GCA_021736945.1 Halanaerobiales bacterium
AGTCAGGAAACTATTAAAGAAGATTTAACAGAAAGATTAATTAAAAAAGTAATTCCAGAAGAATATATAGATGAAGATACTAAAATTTTAGTTAATCCATCTGGTCGTGTTGTTTTAGGTGGTCCTCATGCTGATGCTGGTTTAACCGGCCGAAAAATTATTGTTGATACTTATGGTGGACCAGGTAGACATGGAGGAGGGGCTTTTTCTGGTAAAGACTGTACTAAAGTAGATAGATCCGGTTCTTATGCAGCTCGTTATGTTGCTAAAAATATTGTTGCTGCAGAATTAGCTGATAAATGTGAAGTGCAGATTTCTTATGCTATTGGAGTTGCTAATCCTGTAAGTATTAGTGTTGATACTTTTGGTACAAATAAAATTGAGGAAGAAAAAATAGAAGAATTTATCAAAGAAAACTTTGATTTGAGACCAGGTAAAATTATTGAAAATTTTGATTTAAGAAGACCTATTTACAAGAACACAGCTGCTTATGGTCATTTTGGTAGAAAAGATGTTGAGTTACCATGGGAACAATTAGATAAAGTTGATGGTTTAAATGAAACAACAATATAAAAAAAGAAGGATAATGTTATCGTGAGTAAAAATCAAAGTGCTTTATCTAAACAAGCATTTAGCAGTGGGAAATGGATGTTTTCACTTCGCTTTTTAGATAAAGGGTTACATTTAATAAGAAAAATTATATTAGCTAGGTTGCTAGCTCCAGATGATTTTGGCTTATTTGGGATAGCTTTATTAATGATGTCCAGTATGGAAGCTTTCACTAAAACCGGATTTGATGCAGCTTTAATACATAATCAGAATAATATAGATGATTATTTAGATACTGCTTGGATTATTCAGGTTGCAAGAGGGCTAATTTTAGCAGTTATTTTGTTTATTTTTGCGCCATTAATTGCTGGTTTTTTTGATGAAAATTTAGCTATACCAATTTTAAGAGTTTTATCATTAGCTGAAATTTTCAAAAGCTTAAAAAGTATTGGAGTAGTGTTATTCCAAAAAGAATTAGATTTCAAAAAAAGATTTATATATAGATTAAGCGGTACTTTTTTTGATCTATTAGTCGGTATACCAGCAGCATTTATTTTGAGAAATGCCTGGGCTTTAGTTATTGGAATCTTAGTTGGTCACTTTGTAAGATTTATTATTTCTTTTATATTACATCCTTTCAGACCCAAATTGAATTTCGATCTAAACAAAGCTAAAGAGATGTTTGAATTTGGGAAATGGCAATTAGCTGCTAGTATAATAACTTTTACTGCTCTACATTTGGATGATTTAACTGTAGGTCGCTTATTAGGTACTGGGGCTTTAGGGTTTTTTCAAATGGCTTTTCAAATGTCAAACATTACCGCCACAGAAATTACCCATGTTATAAGCAAAGTGACATTTCCCTTATATTCTAAAGTTCAAGAAAATAAAAATAAATTAAAGAGAATCTATAAAATGACTTTTGAATTAATAATTACAATTGCTTTTCCGATGGTTGCAGGTATGATAATTTTAGCTCCATTAGGAATAAAAATTGTTCTTGGTGAAGATTGGCTACCAATGGTTTATGCTTTTCAGATATTAGCTGTAGGGGGCATTTTTAGAACTATAGCTGCAACGGGAGGTTCTGTGTTTTATGCAATAGGATATCCTAAAGGAGATTTTATCTTAAATAAGTGGCGTTTTATCATTTTAACAATTGGAATATTTCCCTTGACTTATTATTATGGTCTTGAAGGTGCTTCTATAGCTTCTGGATTAGCTTTAGCAAGTACAATGGTACCACTTTTTAAAATGTTAAAAGAAAATATATTTTTAACAATTAAAGAAATCTTAATAGCAAGTGAAGTTCCATTTTTTTCAACATTAATTATGTCATTTTTAGTATTTTTACTTTATATAAATTTATCTAGTACAATTTTTTCATTAGTTATTTTAATATTATTTGGTACAATAATATATTTTATTTCAATTTATGCTTTTTATAAATTTAAAGATAAAGGACCTTTTTCTTTAGCAAAGTGGGTGTTAAACAATGTCAAATAAAATTCAGGTGGAACGGGATCATTACTTTAATGAAAAGTATGATTCAAAAAATAGAATTATTAGTTACTGGCAGCAAATTGAAGAAGTAAAAAACTGTAATCCTGAATCAATATTAGAAATTGGAATAGGGAATAAATTTGTTTCCGATTATTTAAAAAAACATAATTATGATATAAAAACTTTAGATATAGATCTAGAATTAGAGCCTGATAAAGTTGGTTCAGTAATAGATATACCTTTTGAAGATAATAGTTTCGAATGTATATTATGTTGTGAAGTTTTGGAACATCTCCCATATGAAAAATTTAGTGTAGCTCTTAATGAACTAAAAAGAGTATCAAAGAAAAGAGTTATTATATCAATTCCAGATATTTCTAGAAAATATAGATTTTTGATTCAAATCCCTAAAATTGGTGAAATTAAATTTTTAATTCCAATTCCTAGATTGAAAAAAGTTGAAAATGAATTTGATGGTCAACATTATTGGGAAATTGGAAAAAAGATTTTCCATTGAGTAAAATAAAAAATGAAATTAAGTTAACAAATGGAATGAAATTGGAAAAAACATATCAATTATTTGAGAAAACATACTATAGATTTTTTGTTTTAAATATAGCTTGATAAGAGGACAATGGGTATAATTATGAATAAACTCCTAGATGAATTAGAGAAAGCATAAAACCTTACAAATAAGTGGCTGAGATTTGCTAAAAGCAAAACCGGAGCTTTAATTGCAATAGATAGTGTTGAAGTTGAAAAATATCTCAATTAGCAAAGCTCTTAAATTAGCTTCTACAGAAGTAGTATTCAAAGAAAATTCTTAAATTGCAATATTAAATGCAACACTCATAGAAAAGACTAGTATAATAGATAATTTCGATCTTGAAATTATTTAATTAGAATGAATAATAGCTTGAAGTTCTTTTTGGAATAATTCATCTGGAGTAAAATAGTCCAATAATTTTCTTGGATAATTATTACACCAGTTCTGTATTCGTTGTATTTGTTCTCCTTTAGGAATGGATCTTCTAATTAGACCATTATGTCTTTCATTATTACCTCTTTCCCAGGCTGAATAGGTATGAGCATAATAAACATCAATATCATGATTATATAGATTAGCAAATTCCGTTCCATTATCAGCTGTAATAGTTTTAAATACCTGATTAAAGGTATTAGCAAATTGATCTTTCAGCCTTTTAATTGCTTGATCTACAGCAGCAGAGCTCTTATCTGCTAAGAGTCTTATTAAATGCTGACGAGTAGTCCTTTCAGTAATTGTTAAAAGGACATTATCTTTGGTTCTAGTTCCTCTAACAGCATCAATTTCCCAGTGACCAAATTCTTTCCGACCATCAACAGTTTCTGGTCGGTCTTCAATACTTTTACCTTGAAGTCTTTTATGTTTGCGTTTATTAGGATCTCTTTCTTTTCTGCGAACTTTAAGCTGAAGGTCGATATTTTTAATATCTAATAGATTTTGATCTATATAATTATACAAAGTTTTAGTAGATACCATTTCATCTTTAGTAAATTTATTATTTTTTAGAGCGTGTCCAACAACAACATCTGGAGACCAGTCATTTTTTAGAATCATCTTTTCAGCATGCTGTAGAAAAGACTCTACTTTAAGTAATTTTGATTTATTACCGTAGTGAGAACGATTTTTATCATAAACAGCCTGACCAGTTTCAGTGGAATATTGTTCGTAGGTAGATAGATCATAGTTGAGTTGAGTTGTGGTATTATCTTTAGTATGAGTCATAGCTTAAACCTCTATATGATTTTGTTTGGTCACTTATATAATACTAGGTTTTTAGCTATGGTTCTAATTTTTTTGTCTGTTGCATTTAATTTTACAATGAAGCATTCAAAGAAAATTATAACTAAATGCGAGGTTAGTGTAAAATAAAAGTGGGATTTAAGAATTGATTTATGTAAATAGGCAGGAATTTTAGCATAAATAAAGAAGGAGCCTCACAAGGACAAAAACTAAAGAAAGGAGTGAGGCCCCTTGGAACTTGATTTAAGAATATTACAAAACGAAACTAACTTCAAGGATTTAGAGAAGAAAATTTTTAAAATTGTCTGCAAACAGGCTCAAGAAGCATTAAAAAAGCTTTTAAAGGAAATTGATCAAGCTATCATGGAAAAAAGAGATAAAGATAAATTTGAGAATAAAGATCTTAAGAGAAGAACTCTTGATACTCTTTTTGGTGAAGTAACTATCGAAAGAAGATACTACAAAGATTCTAATGACAAGTTTAGATTTTTGCTGGATGAGTATTTAAATATTCCTGCTAATGAAAGACAGTCTCCTGCTCTAAAAGAAATAGCACTGGACCTGGTCCAAGAACTTCCATATAGAAAAGCTGCAGATAAAATAGATAATATTTTAGAGGTTTCAGCCAGTCATACTGCCATTTTTAACTGGGTCCAAAGAGAAGGTTCTAAACTCAGTAAAGCAGCTGAAACAAAGCAGCAGGATTTCTTTAGAGATGGATTAATACCTGATGATAAAGATGAGGATAGAAAAGAAATAGAGCACCTTTTTGTAGAAGCAGATGGAATTCATATTCCACTTCAAAAAGATGATAAACAAAAAGGAGAACTTAAGCTTGGAATGAGTTATCAAAGCTGGGAAAAGAGACACCCTATGAGTGACGAATATAATTTAACTGGTAAAAAATATTATGGTGGAGTATTTAGTAGTGATGAATTCTGGAAAGAAACTGCAGCAGAAATGTATGAAGACTACTCATTCAGTAATGGTAGCATTTCAGTTTTGTGTGGAGATGGAGCTGAATGGATAACAACAGGTAATGAATATATACCTCAGATAAAGGTAAGATTTCTGGATGAATATCACTTAAATAAAAAGTTTTTTAGAAAGCTTGGTAGATCAGAGTTTGTTCCTAAATTACTGGATAATATATAAGAAAATGATATAGATAAGCTAAGAGAAAATCTGAAAAAAGCAAAACAGTACAGACATAAAAAGAAAGATAAAAAGAAAGTGGATCAGCTCAAAAAATATCTCTTGAAGAACTGGGAATTTATCCAAGATAAAAAGCAAGAGCAAAAGAAAGAGGATTTAGGTCTGCCTGAAGAAATAAGAGGTCTTGGGGCAATGGAATCCAATATAGATAAAGTTTTAGCTAATAGATTCAAAAAAAGAGGTATGAGATGGTCTAGAAAAGGTGCTAGGAATTTAGCAAAGATAATAATAGCAGATAGAAATGACACCTTAGAAAAGCATTTAAATAAGATTAACTGGGAATTTAAAACAGATGACTTAAGAAAAGCATATAACAATGTGCAGAAAAAGTATTCAAAGTCAGAATCTGAAGTATTGAGAGCAACAATGCCTGCTCTTAAAGGACCAAAATCAGATCAAGACTGGGTTAAAGGATTAAGAAATATATCAGACGCAATGACAAATAATCCAATAATTTAAGCTATTTAAATAGATTCTGATTTCACAGGAGAAGTATGTCTAAAAATAGTTAAATCTAAAGCTGGAAAATATAAACTGATGTTAACTAAAATTTAAGCACAAAAAATGATTCTAAATAAATAAAACATACGATTTTGTCTTTGTGAGGAAAAAGTCTCCCACAAATGCTTGACACAAACAAATGCGAGAACTTTCTTGACAAACACTGGTTTTGTTTATATTACACAAAATTTATTAAAGAAAAAGAACCTGTAATATTGAGTATAAATGTGATTTTCAATTATTAATTAACACACTGGAGGTTATACAATTGAAAGAAAATGATGTCTTGTATTTTATTTCTTCAGTACAAGGGGGGAATGGTCCAAAAACTATAATGAAAGAAATTGTTAAAAATTCTTCTAAAAATTATACTATTGTAACATTAGATGATAATGAAAAACTAGATTATGAACAATATGAAAAAGAATTTAACATTGGAATAAAGCTCAAAAAAAAGGGGGGTTTTAATGATATATATAAATTATTTTTGTTAATTAAAAGATTTTATTTTATTGTTAAAAAAAGCAAGCCTAAAGTGATAATAGCAGATGGATGTAAGTTAATATTTTTATTAGTAGGTATTATAAATATTTTATTTTTTTTGAATTTTAAAAAGACTAAAATTAAAATCATTTTTAGATATGGTAATGTTTATTCTAAAGCAAGGCAAAGTGTAGATTTTAAAAGTAAATTATTAAATTTCTTAGAAAAATTATCTCATAAATATACTCCTTCTTTAATAATTTTCCCATCATTTTTTTCAAGAGATGACTTTAAAAATGAAGTGGGAATTAGTAATCAAAAGACAAAAGTTATTTATAATCCAGTTGATATAAAATTGATTAGAAAAGAAGCTAGAGAAAAAATTGATCATTCTTTTTTTAATGAAAATGATTCTAGAAAAGTATTTGTTACAGTTGCTTCTCTTACATATAGAAAAGGGATTGATTATTTAATTGAAGCCTTTACTGATGTAGTTAAAAGTCATGATATAAAATTAGCAATTATAGGTGAAGGGGATAGAAGAAGTGAAATACAAAAGCTTATTAATGAAAATGGTTTAAATGAAAATGTTAAATTATTTGGCTATCAAAAAAACCCATATAAATTTATTAATAAATCTTATGCATTAATACATCCTGCTTTATGGGAAGGTTTTGGTATAGTAATTCTTGAAGCAATGGCTTGTGGAGTTCCAGTTATAGCTACTAAATGTCCAGGGGGACCGAAAGAGATAATTAAAAACAATAAAACTGGTATTTTAGTTAAACCTAAAAGTAGCGAGTCACTTAAAATAGCAATTATAAAATTGATACAAAATCAGCAATTAAGAGATAAATTTGCTCATTATTCTAAAAAAGAAGTTGGAAAGTATAATACAAAAAAAATCACTAATAAATATCAAATTGAAATAAATAAATTAATTAAAAAAAGGACTAAATAAAAATGAATTTATTTAGAAAAAAAAACTTTATTTTTGTGGATTTATATTGTTTATATTATTTTTGGAGTTTCTCAATTGGATATTTTGAAAATAAAGATTGGAAATTATATTTATC
>JAIPEX010000114.1 GCA_021736945.1 Halanaerobiales bacterium
AGGTATTAAGAGATGGTTATTGATTGCGATTGTTGGTTTAATACTTCTAAGTACTGGAATTGCTCTTTTATTACATGTTAATATAGTAAATTATACAATTAAAATGATCTATGAAGCAGTTTATAATGTAAGTGGTACTTTACCTTATTATACTAATATATTAGTTGGAGTATTATTAATTATTATTTCGATAAGTATGCTTGTTTATGCTGGAAATAGATTTGTAAATAAATTAAACCGTGAAGTATATAAAGATGGTGATTTTGTAAATATATTATACAAAAAAAACCAGCTGCAGAAAGGTCCCAAGGTTGTAGCAATTGGTGGGGGAACTGGACTTGCTAATTTATTGAGAGGTCTCAAGGAATTCACAGGTAATATTACCGCAGTAGTAACAGTTGCTGATAATGGAGGAAGCTCAGGTAAATTAAGAGAAGAATTAGATATTTTACCCCCAGGAGATATTAGAAACTGTTTAGTGGCTTTAGCTGATCAGGAACCCTTGATGGAAGACCTATTTCAATATCGATTTCATAAAGAAGGAGACTTAAAAGGCCATAGTTTTGGCAATCTATTTATCGCTGCAATGTCCGAAGTATTAGGAGATTTTGAAGAAGCTGTGGAAGAGTCTTCAAAAGTACTGGCTATCAGAGGTCGAGTTTTACCTTCAACCAATGAAAATGTTAACTTAGGTGCTGTATATGAAGATGGTAGTGAAAAGATCGGTGAATCGGAAATACCAGATAAACAGAGGATTATTAATGGTGTTTACCTAAAACCAAGTTCAGTAAGCATAACTGAGAATGTTAAAAATGCACTTTTAGAAGCGGACTATATTTTAGTTGGTCCAGGTAGTCTTTATACTAGTTTAATACCTAATCTATTGATAAATGGAATGGTTGAAAACATCAAAAAAAGCGAAGCTCAAAAAGTGTTTATTACAAATGTAATGACTCAACCAGGTGAAACATCAGGTTATACTGCCTATGATCATATTAAAGCAGTATATAATCATACTGGGAGTCAGATATTCGATCATATAATTGTCAATAAAAATGGTAACAAAAAAGAACTACTTGATAAGTATGCTGAACAGGGAGCTTATCCTGTTGAAGATGATATAGATAAATTAAATGAGTTAAATATAAATATAGTGGAAGGTAAATTAATCCAGAGTGGAGATTATATTAGACATGATCCTCATAAATTAGCAGAAATGATAGTAGAATTATAAAAAGTTGGTGATTATTTTAAATGTCATTTTCAGATGATGTAAAACATGAGTTGGCACATCTTGAAGTGGAAAAAAAGGGGGTTCACCAGGCTGAAGTAGCAGCAATTATAAGAATGAACGGATCTATTTTAATATCTTCAGGTAAACTTGCTGTCAAAATCGGTGTATACCATGGTGATGTAGCCCGTAGAGTTTATAAATATATTAAAGAAGAATATGAGTTTAATAGTGAAATCAGAGTAAAACAGAATAACCTAACTAAAAGAAAAAAATATGAACTATTCATTACTCCCCAAAAGGGAGTCTATGATCTATTAGAAAATCTGGGAATTTTAGATAAATCACATAGCATATTATTTTCGGTGGCTGATTGGATAAAGGAAAACCGTGATTATCAGAGAGCATATTTAAGAGGGGTATTTCTAGCAGCTGGATCAGTGAACAAACCAAAAGCGGAATATCACTTGGAAATCAGGTGTGAACATATAAGTCACGCTGAAGATATTATGGAATTAATGCAAAAATTTGATTTGGATCCTCATTTAACTGAACATAAGAAAAAGTATGTGATTTATCTAAAAAAATATGATGATGTTGCCACCATGTTAAATATAATGGGGGCATATAATTCTCTTTTAGAGTTGGAAAATGTCCAGATATTTAAAGAAATTAAAAATAATGTGAATAGAAGAGTTAATTTTGAAACTGCTAATTTAGATAAAACTGTTAAAGCGGCTATGGAACAGATTGAAGATATTGAATTAATTGAAAAAGAAAAAGGCTTAGAAAATATTACAGACAGTTTAAGAGAAATTGCTCTTTTAAGAAAAGAAAATCCTTATGCCAGTTTAAAAGAATTAGGAGAGATGTTAGAACCTTCTTTAAGTAAATCTGGTGTATATAATAGGATTAGGCGATTGAAAAAGATTGCTAAAAAGATAAGGAGTGGGAAAAATGGATCTAGCTCTTAATTTAAGTGTAGATCTAGAACAGAAACAAGAACTAGTGATGACTCCTAAACTCCAGATGGCTATCAAACTTCTACAGTATTCCAGTATGGAGTTAAAAGAATATATAGAAGATGAAATGAGAGATAATCCTCTCCTGGAAAAACATGAAGAAAATGAGACCCATCTTGATGAAAGGATTAAAAATCAATATCAAAGCTATCGTTATGGGAGTAATTATAACCAGGAAGATTTTAATTATGAAAACATGGTTACATATCAACCTAATTTGCTGGAATATCTGGAAAACCAGCTCTATGAGGTTCTTGACAATGAGGAAATTGAAACCGGTGAATATATATTAGGTAATCTAGATGAACGTGGACTTTTATCTACTTCTCTGTCTGAAATTGCAGAGGAATTAGATGTGGATATTGATTATGTTAAAAGTGTCATCAAAAAGATTCAACAACTTGAACCGGCCGGGATAGCTTCAACTAATATTAAAGAATGTTATCTTACCCAACTAAAACAGATGAATATAGATACTAATGATGCCGAATTATTAATTGGTAAGCATTTAGATTCTATTGTTACTGAAGATTATAAAAAAATACTAGATGTGACAGGTTGGACTGAAGCCAGATTGCGTGATGCTCTCCAGATAGTTAATAAACTTACTTCTAAACCAGCGTCATTGGTAGCTGATCATAAAAAGACACAGTACATAATGCCTGATATTGTAATAAAAAAGGTAAATGATGAATATGTAATAATACTCAATGATAAAGCTTCCCCCTTACTTCGTATAAATCCTTATTACTATGAAGTAATGCAGAAGTGCAAAAAAGATGATACCTATGATTATTTAGAAAAGAAATTTAAATCAGCACTCTGGATAATCAAAAGTATCGAACAGAGACGGATGACAGTCTATAGGATTGCTAAAAAGATAGCTGATAAACAAAAAAGCTTTTTGGATGATGGTGTAAAATACTTAAAGCCGCTTACCATGCAGGAAATTGCGGATGAAATAGAAATGCATGAATCAACCGTGAGTAGAGCTACTGATAACAAATTTATTCAAACTCCCCGCGGTATATTTGATTTTAAATTTTTCTTTAGTGGAGGAGTCAATGATATTTCAACAGTTAGTATAAAGGCAATAATTATTGAATTGATAAAAAATGAAGACAATAATTCACCTTTAAGTGATAGTGCTATTGTTGAACTATTAAGAACCAAGAAGAACTTAAAATTATCCAGAAGAACAATAGCTAAGTACCGAAATGAATTGGGTATCCCTTCTTCAGTCAAAAGGAAGAAAAAATATTCAATTTAAAGAAGGAATATGTATCAAAATATTTAATAAATAATATGGAGAAAATAATAATATTATTTAGATACCGGGACAAAAATGTTCCGCAAGGACAAAATAATCCCGAGTTTAGGAGGGATTAGATGAATTATTTGTTCAAGATTCAGAAAAAACTTGTCCCAGAATTGATAAATGTTGCTGAAATAAGGTATAATATATTAAAGGAAGTTTTTAACCACCAACCGATTGGTAGACGCACTTTAGCCCGGAAACTTGATTTAAGTATCAGAAGTGTAAGAAAACATCTCGATTTTCTGTATGATAAAAGATATATAAAAATTACTAAAAGTGGTACCGTAATTACAGAGAATGGGGAGGATTTTTTACACGAACTTGATAATTACATGAAAGAAATAAAAGATATAGCTAATCTTGAAGATCAAATTGAAGAAATTTTGGATATAGATAAAGTTATGATTGTCCCAGTTGAAAAAGACTCGGAAATAATTAATAAAGAAATTGGGAGATTTACATCTCGTTTTTTAAAGGAATTAATCAAAGACGAGGATATAATTGCTGTAACTGGTGGTTCAACTTTAGCTCAGGTAGCTGAAACAATGGTTTTTTTAGAAGAACCACAAGATGTAACTGTAATCCCCGGTAGAGGTGGTCTAGGGGAAAAAGTAGAAATCCAGGCTAATACAATCGCCTCTAAAATAGCAAAAAAATTAGGTGGTAAATATAAACTACTTCATATACCTGATGATATAACAAGAGAAAGTCTTGCAATGATTACAAATGAACCTTCAGTTAAAAAGACCCTTGATCAATTACAGCAGGCTAATATACTAATTCACGGAATTGGTACCGCTGAGATGATGTCTGCACGACGGGACATGGATGAAAGTGAGTTAAGAAAACTAAAAGATAAAGGTGCAATTGCAGAAGCCTTCGGGTTATATTTTAATAAAAATGGTGAAGTTGTTTACTCTACGGCTAGTGTTGGTTTAAGTATGGCAGATTTAAAAAAAATAAATAAGGTAATTGCCGTAGCCGGGGGTGTTGATAAAGCACGCGCTATTCTTTCTGTAGTTTCACCAGAATATCATGATATATTAATTACTGATGAAATAACCGCTAGAGAGATCATATCTCTTAAAGGAGGTGGAAATAATAAAAATTAAATAACATTGTGGTACATTTAATATTAAAGTAAATTAATTAAATATATAATCATAAATAAGGAGGAATAAAGATGAAAGTAAAAGTAGCGATTAACGGTTTTGGAGCAATTGGTAGAAAGGCATTAAGAGGTGCGATTGATAATCCAGAAATTGACTTTGTTGCCATTAATGACTTAGTGGAACCAAAAATCTTAGCTTATTTACTAAAATATGATTCTAACCATGGAACCTTTGATGGAGAAGTAGATCACACAGATAATTCTATTATTGTAGATGGAAAAGAAATTAAGATCTTTAATAAAAAAGACCCAGCTGAACTTCCCTGGGATGACTTAGGTGTAGAGGTAGTTTATGAATCAACTGGTCTCTTTACAGATGCTAATGATGCTAAAAAACACTTAGAAGCGGGTGCTAAAAAAGTTATAATTTCTGCTCCTGCAACTAATGAAGATCTTACAGTGGTATTAGGTGTAAATGGTGATGAATATGATCCTGCTAAGCATGATATAGTTTCTAATGCTTCCTGTACTACTAACTGTTTATCACCGATAGCTAAAATATTAAATGATGAATTTGGTCTTGAAAAGGGATTAATGACTACAATTCACTCCTATACATCTTCCCAAAATCTATTAGATGGTCCATATAAATGGAAGAAAATTACACGCGGACGTGCTGCAGGAGAAAATATTGTACCAACAACAACTGGAGCAGCAGTTGCTACTACAGACGTTCTGCCTGAACTTGAAGGTAAGTTAGATGGAATGGCAGTAAGAACTCAAACTCCTACTGGTTCATTAATAGATTTAGTTGCAACACTTGAACAAGATGTAACTGTTGAAGAAATTAATGAAGTTATGAAAAAATATGCCGATGGAGAGATGAAAGGTATTTTACAATATAATGAAGAACCTATCGTTTCCAGAGACATAATAGGTAATTCACATTCATCAATCTATGATGCAAATTATACCAAAGTTATTCAGGGTAATATGGTTAAAATCTTATCCTGGTATGACAACGAATGGGGTTATGCTCAAAGATTAAATGATTTTGCTGTAAAAATGAAAGAATTAGGTATATAAATAACATCATATAAAACACAAAGGGGTTAAAGCTTTCATACTTTAACCCCTTTTTATACCTATCATGGAGGTGGATAAGCTTGAAAAAATCGTTAAAAGACTATAATTTCAAAGGGAAAAGAGTTCTTGTAAGAGTAGATTTCAATGTCCCATTAGAGGATGGTAAAGTTACTGATACAAATCGTATTGAAGCAGCTTTACCGACTATTAAATTTTTAGCTAATGAAGATGCAAAAGTCATTTTGATGTCACATTTGGGTAGACCCAAAGGTGAGTTCAAAGAAGAATTGAAATTAGATCCGGTTGGTAAAGAACTGGCTAATCTTCTAAACAAAAAGGTAGTTAAAGTTGACGATTGTATTGGTAGTGAAGTAAAGAAAGCAGTAGATAGTATGAATAATGGTGATGTTTTACTACTTGAAAACACCCGTTTTTATAAAGGGGAAAAAGAAAATGATCCCGAATTTTCAAAACAATTAGCTGAAAATGCAGATATTTTTGTGCTTGATGCATTTGGAGCAGCTCACCGTGCCCATGCTTCAACTGTAGGAGTAACTGAATATTTACCTTCAGCTGCCGGTTTTCTTTTAATGAGAGAACTTAATGCTCTTGGGGATGTAATGGAAGATCCTGAATCTCCTTTTGTTGCAATTATGGGGGGAGCAAAGATCTCTGGTAAGATTTCTGTTATTGAAAATCTACTAGATAAAGTAGATTTTATATTAACTGGGGGAGGAATAGCCAATACTTTCTTAAAAGCACAAGGTTATGAAGTTGGTGAATCTTTAGTCGAAGATGATAAGCTCCAAGTAGCGCGAGATTTAATTAGTAAAGCACGTGAAAAGGGTGTAATATTACTCTTACCTAAGGATGTAATAATTGCAGATAGATTTGATAAAGAGGCAGAAGCAAAAGAGGTTTCTGTTGATCAGATTCCAAGCGACTGGCAGATTTTAGATAGTGGCGGTACCCAAACTCTCGAAGAGTATAAAACAGTTATAATGAATGCTAAAACTGTGATCTGGAATGGTCCGATTGGAGTTTTTGAATTTGATAAGTTTGCCAAAGGAACCAATGAAATTGCTAAGGCTTTAGCTGAAAGCGATGCCAAAACAGTAATTGGAGGCGGCGAATCCGCAGCGGCAGTTAAAAAAGCAGGCTTAACTGATAAGATGACACATGTATCAACTGGTGGTGGAGCTTCTTTAAGATTTTTTGAGGGGAAACCATTACCTGCTGTAGAAGCAATTGATGACCTTAAATAATAGGAG
>JAIPEX010000017.1 GCA_021736945.1 Halanaerobiales bacterium
TGAATCTAATGCTGCTTCATGAATTACTTCAGAAGTAGTAGGATGTGCATGAATTGTTTCAATAAGCTCTTCTACTTTCATATTTTTATTAATAGCTAAAGTAAGTTCATGGATTAAATCTGTTGCATGAACACCTATAATCGAACAACCTAATATCTCATGGTTTTCTTTCCTTATAATTATTTTAATAAACCCTTTTCTTTTATTCATTGTTTTTACTTTTCCATTTGCTCTGAAGGGAAATTTGCCTACTTTATAATCAATACCTTTTTCTTCAGCTTCTTTCTCATTTATTCCAACTGTAGCAATTTCAGGTTTAGTAAAAATTGCAGATGGTACTGTATCATAATCCATCTCTTTTTCTTCTTTTAAAATGTTTTCTACAGCAACAATCCCCTGATGAGAAGCCACATGAGCTAATAATATCTTGCCGGTAACATCCCCTACTGCATATATATTATCCACGCTTGTTTTCAAATGTTCATCGACTTTTATTGAATTATTTTCTTTTTCAATGCCTAGTTTATCTAGTTCAAGTCCTCCAAAGTTAGCCTCTCTCCCAGTAGCTATAAGAACTTTTTCTGCTTTAATTTCATGTTGTTTTTTATCCTTTTTATAATTTATATCATATTCTTCTTCACCTTTAGAAATTTCTTCAACTTCAGCACCTGTGGTTATATCAATTTTTTCTCTCCGGGCAATAGAGCTAATTTCAGAAACAACTTCTTGATCTAAACCAGGCAGAATATTGTCTAGATATTCAATAACCTTTACATCAACGCCAAAATTAGAAAAAATAAACGCAAATTCCATACCTATTATACCGCCGCCAATAATAGCTAATGATTCTGGCAATTCAGTTAAATCCAAGATCTCTTTACTGGTTAGAATACCGTCTTGATTCACCCCTTTTATGGGAGCCTTTTTAACCTTTGAACCGGTTGCTATTATTATGTAATCTGTATTTAAATTTTTAACCCCTTCATCCGTTTTAATAGCAACAGTATTCTTATCTTTTAAACTAGCGGTGCCTTTAATAACATTTACATCATGTTTTTTTAGTAAAAATTGAACACCACTTACCAATTGCTTCACAATTTTTTCTTTGTTTTTAATTACCCGTTTCATATTTAATTTTATATCACTAACTTCAATTCCAAATCTTCTGGCATTTTGCATTTCGGAATATTTCTCTGATGAATATACAAGTGCTTTTGTCGGAATACAACCCCAATTTAAGCAAGTTCCTCCAATACTATCTTTTTCAATAAGATTTACTTGGGCCCCTAGCTGTGCAGCACGGATAGCAGCCACATAGCCTCCGGTCCCACCTCCAATAATTGTAATTACTTCATCACCCATTTAAAATAATATCCCCCTTTTTGAAATAACATTATATATTTGTTAATGTAAAAATTTATCATTTTAAAAATCAGAATGTTCCTTATTCCATTGATAATCTTCTACTAATTCCATAAAGATATCAATAATTTCATCAATTGTACTATATATTTCATCATCTTTTAAAGTTCTATTCTCTTTTTTACTATTAATTACAAACTCTTTTTTTATAACCCCTGGCTTATCAGATAAAACATAAATACGATCTGACATTAAAGCTGCTTCTTCAGGATCATGTGTAATCATAAAAATATCAATATTTCTTTCAATATGAAGTCTAAGTAATAAGTTTCTTAAATTTACTACTGTCTGGGTATCAACAGATTTTAAGGGCTCATCCATAATTAAAAAGTTTGGTTTGATAGAAATAGCTTTAAGAATTTCTATTCTCTGTTTCATTCCCCCACTTAATTCAGCTGGATAGCTTTTTAGTGTTTGTTCTAGATTAGTTAATTTTAACAGACTGTTTCTAACACTTTTAGCTTTTTTAGGTTCAAGATAATTTTTCTGAACAAATCTGAAGTTGTCCTCAATTGTCCGCCAGGGTAAAAGTCGAGGTTCTTGAAATACATAACCCTGTCTTAGGCTTTCATCATAAAATATATTACCCTGATCTTGTTTTATTAACCCTGCTGCTATTTTAAAAAGCGTGGTTTTACCACTCCCTGAGGGTCCAAGAAGAGTTACTATCTCTCCTCTATTAATGTGCAAAGAAACATCGTCTAAAACTTTTAAATCATCAAAGCTTTTATAAATATTTTTTAATTCAAGTATTTTATTCATTTTGCTTCCACCCAGTAACTTGCTTTTGGATAGGCTTTATTATTAAATATTCTAACACTAAAACAAAGGCTATTAATACAATTGACCAGGCAAATAATTTATCTGTGTTCAAATTACTGTTAGCCATACTTAAAGCAAACCCCACTCCACTATTTGAACCTAAAAACTCAGCAAAAATTGTCGATTTCCAAGCAAAGGCGAGTCCAATACTCAAAGCTGAAAAAATATAGGGGACTAAGGAAGGAATATATATATCAAAGAAAATCTCTTTTTGGTCTGCATTGTATACTTTGGCCATTTCTATTAAGTTAATATCAATATCTTGTAGACCTTCAAATATATTAACAAATATTATTGGAAGGGTTACAATAAAAATTAAAAATATCGGAGTAAGATTATCAGCCATCCCAAACCAAATTACTGCTAAAGCAAGCCAAATTACAGGTGGAGTTGCTTGAATTACAGTAATAACTGGCCTAGATATTGTGTGTAAAATTTTAAATTTATTTAATATAATTGCTAATATAAATCCAAAAATTAAAGAAGACCCATACCCAATAAAAGTCCTTCGAATTGTAATTGCTAAATTGGTGAAAAGAGTGCCGCTTTTGTAGATATCTAGAAAAGCTCTAAATGTATCTATTGGTGAAGGTAATATTAATGGATTCATTTGTTTCGAATAATAAATCCAGATTAAAAGCACCACTATGAATCCAGTGGTGCTTAATAATATTTCCTTAAATTTATTAATGATAGAACTCTTCATCTGGTAAATTACCACCTATCATTTCAGGATACATATCCAAAATTTCATTGAAATAGGTATCTACTAATTCTTTTGTCTCCTTATCAGAATAAATATTTAAATTCACTCTACTCCACGCATTTTTCATTACTGGAGCTGGAATATCAAAGTATTTTGCTGCATCTTTCACAGCTTCTTCTGGATTATTATTGTAATATTTAACATTTTGTTTGTATTTTCCTGCAATAATATCAACCAGTCCTGTATATTCATTAGCAAACTTCTCTGACACAAACAGTCCTACAAAAGGAATCCTGTCATCTCCGTCATGTAGTTTTCCCCATTCTTTTTGAATATCTAGAGATAAATTGGCTTTTTTACTTTTAGCAAGACTAACTGAAACTAATGGTTCAGGAAGTATTATAGAATCAACTTGACCTGACATAAAATATTTTGCTGCATTCGGTAAGGGACGATAGACAAGGTTAACCTCTTTTGGATCTACTCCATTTTGTTCCAATAGATATCGAGCTAAAAAATCTAAAGGACCACCTTTTAAAGGCAAACTCAATGTTTTACCTTGCAAATCTGACCATTCATTTGCTTTAAAATTATTTGTTAAAAGGTAATCGATAGCCCAAGTGTTAACATTAACCATGTTAACTCCAATGCCTTTATTATATATTTTGGCACCAACATTTACACCGGTCACCATAAAGTCTATTTCATTTTTAGATATTAAAGATATCGCTCTTTGATGGTCTGGAGAAATTTTTATATTCAAATTCATGAAATTGTCTAATTCACCTTCAGCTTGCATTCTTAAAAGAGGCAAAGCTGCCGGAATCGGTGGTGTTTGAATAACTACTTCCTTAGGAGCAGCATTAACAATCCCACCTAAAAATAATGATGAAATTAACAGTAGAGAAAATAATAGTATAATTTTCTTATGATTTTTAAAAAACATTATATCACTCCCTTATGAAGATATTTAAAAATTATTTTTTGATCTCTTCATTAAATTCTTTGGCTCTTTCATTATATTCTTCAACATCTTTATTATACTTTTCTGTTTCATTTAAAACATCTACAATTTCAATAGCTTTTAGTAAACCAAAAACTGTTAAGGCAG
The DNA here is from genome assembly GCA_021736945.1 of Halanaerobiales bacterium. Classification (GTDB taxonomy): domain Bacteria; phylum Bacillota; class Halanaerobiia; order Halanaerobiales; family M55B127; genus M55B127. Next base: position 4,062 of record JAIPEX010000017.1, read on the forward strand.
TTCCTCTTGTTCCTTCATCATCTGAACTAAAAGCAGCAATCAAAGCGCTAACTTCACCTGCCATGAATAAAGTACCTTTAGGCCACCATCTATTCAACATTATATGTCCTCCAGAAGGTACTATAACAGCAGTTAACCCAACATCTGTTTTATTTTTGAAATCCATAAGCTGTTTTCTTTCTTTATTGGGTTCTAAATAATTTAATCTCCAATATAAGTCAGTATCTCTTAAGCTATTATTTTGTTCAAGGTAGTCAACAATTCTTTTGTTATTATAATCTCTAGCAGTTGGATTAGCACCTTTATCAAGTAGATATTGAATAACTTGTGTATTATTATAATTTTGAATAGCAGCCATTAAAATTGTTTTACCATTAAACTTATCTCTAACTTTAACTTGAGCTCCCCTGTCCACCAAGAGTGAGATCAACTCTAAGTTTCTGCCTTTCTCTATGGCTAAGTATAAAGGGGTTTTGCCTCCTACATTTTCCTGTTGTAAGGAAGCTCCTTTATCTAAAAGATTTTGGACTATATTATAATTATTATATTGTACAGCATAAGCTAATGCATTATTTCCTTTATTATCTGTTATATTTAGATAAGCTCCTTTATCAATTAAATAATTTATGACCTTTGGGTCATCATTATATCTAGCAGCATACATTAACGCTGTCATTCCATTTTCATCTTTTATATTAACATTTAAATCTTCTAAATTAAAAAATTTAAATATTCTTTCATCCTGAACTTCTTTAGCTGCCATCATTAATGGAGTAAAACCATCATAATCACTCACATTGAGTTTAGCACCATAAATAATAAACCTTCTTGTTATACTATAATTCCCTTTATCTAAAACATAGTAAATAGGAGTACGTCCTTTATTATCTCTAACATTCACTTTAGCTCCTGACATAAGCAAAACATCAATAATATTAGTTTCAAAACCATTTTTGATTGCTATCATCAAAGGAGTTTGCCCATCATCGTTAGCTTTATTAACATTTGCTCCATAAGATATTAATGTCCGCACAATATTTTCATTTCTATATTTGACTGCCAAAATCAATGGTGTGTTACCATCTTGGTCATCAATATTTAAACGAGAATTCATTCTTAACAGAATTTTTATAACTTCTTGATTTTCATTGTATCGGACACTATACATTAATGCATTCCAACCATTATTGTCCCGAGCATTAACATAAGCACCATTATTATATAGCGTCACTAAAGCCTTATCATTGCTGTTATCTTTAGCTGCAGCCATTAAAGGGGTAAGTCCTTGTTCATTTCTCTGATTAACCTGTGCCCCGTTTTCAATAGCCTCAGCTATTTCTGAGGGACTACCTTCCCTACATATTGTATAGAAATCTTCAGCACCTACGGAAAGAGTAAAAATCAGTGCTATAAATACAATAATGGTTAGAGTGAAAACTTTATATTTATTTTTCAATATTTTCCACCTCAATTTTTATCCTTTTAATAAACCCTGAATTATTAGATCGGACGCTTCTTCTTCGTCAAGTCCATGAGCCATTAAAGTTTGGAGTTGGTCACTATCAACACTACCGATCGCTGCCTCATGAGTAACCTTTGCATCAGGATGTTTAACCTCAACTACAGGAATAGCACGTGCAATTGCATTGTCTTTAATAATTTCTGTACAGTCAACATGACCTTTTGCCTCGGGAGCACTTGCGGTCAACTCATTATATACTTCAGCTTTAGCTTCATCCTTCATTGCTATTTTAGAATCTAATAAACCTCTTGCGTTTTCGCCATTTAAATGAGCCGCTTCTCTAATTTTGACTTTATCATCAGCATAACCACTTATTCTTGCTAACATTTCAACTCGTGTGTTTGCATCTAACTCTGCCTCATAATCAAAATCTATTTTCCCTACTCTTCCTTTTCGCAGGGTGAATAAGGTTAATAATTCACTTCCTTTTTCTAATTTAATATCTGATTTTGCAATTACTTCTACTCCCCCAGTATCACCATGATAATGGTTTTCTTCATATTCGTATTTAGAATTTTCACCTAAATGAATATCCGCTTCCATAACATGTTTAACTTGCGAAGCATTTGGGAATACACAATCCGACATCACTTTTATTTCAGCATTTTTTTCTATAAAAACATCTAGAATAATTTTTTGTGAACCTTCTTGAGGTAAGACACCAAAACACATATGCATTGGATTTTTAATCTTATATCCTTCTTTAACCCTAAGTTTAACATCTACAACACTATCTTCTATCTTTTTTGCATCCATTTCAATTCCTTCAACTTCATGTTTACCTAATACTCTATCCTGTTCTAATACCATATGAGCCGTATCACTATCTGAAAAAATATCTTCTCCACCTGCATCTTTATATGCATCTACCATCATTTCATAATCATTCATCAAAATACACCTCCTGATGTTCCTCAGGATTCTCATCTTCACAAGGCATACATTCATATTTGAAATATTCACTAACTTCCTGCGGATCACCAACATTAAAAACCTCGCCTCCGCAAATTAAAGCTGCTTTATCAGCAACTTCTAACATTTCATCAGAATGTGTGATCAATAAAACACCTATGTTTTCATCCCTAAAGTCCTTTATAACATCACCAATATTATTTAATGCAACTACATCAACACCAGAATCAGGTTCATCTAAAATTACTAAATCTGGTTTCATTAGTAAAATAGAAGCCAGTTCTATTCTTTTTCGTTCTCCGCCACTTAAAGTATCATCTACGTTTCTTTTCAAATATTTTTGAGGGACAATCGCAACTTCATTTAATGCCCACTTTAAATCTTCTTTATCAATTTCTTGACCTCTTGCTTTAGCACCTATAGATAAAAATTCTTCTACAGTAACTCCTTCAAATCTTGCTGGTTCCTGCCAAGCAAGAGTAATTCCCCTTTGAGCTCTTTCGGTTACAGAAAGAGAACTTATTTCTTCTCCTTTAAAATATATTCTCCCAGATTTTTGTTTATATCCCTTTAAACCCATTAATGTATAGGCTAAAGAAGACTTGCCACAACCGTTTGGACCTATGATGGCAAAGACTTCTCCTCTTTCAACGCTTAAATTTATATTTTGTAGGATTTTTTCTTTATCTAGGGTAAGATTTAGATTTTCTATATTTAATAACTCTTGCATCGTGACTTAACCCTCCTTTGTTTGCTAAATTTAATTATATTACAAAGAGATTAAAAGTGCAATAAATAACAAAATAGCCGGGAAATTTAACCGGCTACTAAAATTTAATATTTATCATTTATTCAAATATTAACATTCACTTTTAAACATCTCAATCAGATTATCCATCCTATACATTTCTCCCAAGTTTAGTTTCTCTTCTTTAATTTTTGTCTTTATCATATCTATTAAGGGATTATTTTTTTGTTGATGCATAGAAGCCTTGTTTTTATACATTTTATAATCTGCTTTTTCTATGATTTTTTTAATTCCTTTTTCATTATTTTTTGATTTAGTAGCTAAACCTAAGGAAATACTGATTGGCCTTTCATCATTATAAGTGCTTTTTAGTTTAGTACTGATTCTTTTTTTAATTTCTTCGGCTTCTTCAGCAGAGGTTTCTGGGAGCAAAACTATAAATTCATCTCCACCCCACCGGCCTAAAATATCTTCTTGTCTCATACTATCCTTTAAAAGATTCGCAGTCTTTTTTAAATATTTATCCCCTTCTTCATGACCGAATATATCATTAATCAACTTTAAGCCATTAAGGTCCCCTACAATTACACTAATTGGCAGTTTTCTGCTATCACCTAAGCGGTCTATCTCTTCATTTAAAAAATGTCTATTATATAATCCGGTTAAGTTATCATGAAAACCAATATATCTTATTTTTTTATTCATTTTAATTCTCTGATAAGCAGATAATGTATGAGCAATTAAGAGTTCCACTAATTCTAAATCTTCTCTTGTAAAGTCATCTATTTTAGTGGATACTGCTTGAAAAACGCCCAGCTCTCCAATTGAGATTGTTAAAGCAGAATGATATTTTTGGTTAGTCGGATTTGCAAAATCTAATTTTTGTATATCTTTAGCAAGATGAGACTGCTTATTTTTAAAAACATAAGTAGCAAGATTTTTAGAGTCAATTGGAGCAGATATTGACTCATTATTAGTTATATTACTAGAAGTAGCTTTAACCACCAATTGATCTCCTTCCACCATATCTAGAGTACATAAATCAAAATCAAGAATATTTTCCGCAGCTTTAATGGTAAGATTAAATACTTCTTGTTCGGAACTAACTTTTTTCATTTTTAAAGCAGTTTGGTGAAGGTCTCTAATTTTTCTACGACTTTGCCTAAGCATGGTGGACATATTTTCCATACCATATTGAAATTCTTCTAACAAAACATATTTACCTATTAATTTATCATCTTTAAAGGCGGGAAACATTTTAACCTTAATTTGTGGTTGGCTCTCACCATTATCACGAATTTTACCTTTCCCTTTATATTCACCATATGAATTTTGATAGGAACCTTTATTTAACGCTTTAAGTAAAGAATTATCAAAATCAATAATATTATAGACTTCCTTATTTTTAATTTCTTCTTCTTTAAAACCAAATTCTAGCAAAAATTGTTCATTAAAGCTGATTATTTTGTTTTTTGAATTAAGTAATAAAAGAGGTTTTGGAAAATGGTTAAATAAATATTTATAGTTAATATTTTTATCCACTCTGATCTCTTTATTATCACTTTTCTTTCTCAAATGATAGTTGGTATAAACTAAAATTGCTCCTAATATCAAATAAGGTATTGTTTTTATCATCTCTTATATTCCTTTCTACTCGACTATTTATATAATTTCTAATAACTTTTCAGCAATTTTGGGATCAAACTGTTTCCCTTTGTTTTTTAATATTTCTTCTTTTGCTTCTTTTCTACTTAAAGGATCCCTATATGCTCTTTTCGATCTCATAGCATCCCATGCATCAGCTACTGCAATTATTCTTGAAACCAGAGGTATTTCCTCTTTTTTTATTCCGGAAGGATATCCCTTACCATCCCATCTCTCGTGATGATAGAGAACATATCGACCTATATCTTTTAAAAACTCAGTATTATTTAATGCTTCATAACAATGGACTGGGTGATTTTTTATAATTTCATATTCCTTATCAGTTAAAGAATCATTCTTGTTAAGGATATTAGCGGGTACAATCAGTTTCCCCATATCATGCAGCATTCCTGTCCAATAAATGTCATTTTGAATTTCTTCGTGTAATCCCATATTTTTTGCAATCTTACGTCCTAATCTAGCTACATTTTTGGAATGATTATTTGTATAAACATCATATTGACTTAAAAAATTAAGTAAAGAATTTACAAGTTCTTTATTAAATTGACTATTCAATCTTTTATATCGATCTAATTTAAAAAATGTATTAGCTAAATTTTTAAACGAAGTAATCAACCTCACATCATCTCTTTTAAATTCATTTTCACTACCTGCAGCAATGTCAATACAAATTCCACCAAAAATATTGTTTTTTTCTTTTAAAATAACAGGAATAGATTGTTTTACTGGTAAAGAAGCTTCTTGAATTTTAACAGCTTGCTTTCTATCCATTTTCATTTTATTCTGGTTTAATATATCATTTACTATTTTTACTTTCTCATTTTCATGCTTATAGGCACTTCCCTCTATTTCAAGCTCATTTAACTTTGCTAAATCATGACCCACAGTTTCAACATATTCTACTCTATCATGATCATTAAAAACAAATACACTTCCATAATCTGCTACTTCAACAATCTCTAAAACAGTATATAACAAATCTGATAAAAAATTGTCTAAATTATTACCTGAAGAAATATTAAGAGAACTCATTAAATCAATTAATTTTTCAATATTGTTAATCAGTTTTTCATTTTCGATATTCTTGTCTATTAAATCTAAATATGTACTTTCCAATTGGTCCCTGCTTTTTTTTAGCTGTTTATAGCTTTCAGATAGTTTTTCTTCCTGCAACTGAATAAGGTTTTCAGTTCTTTTCTTATCAGTTATATCTTCTATAGAACAAGCACTTTTATCTGTCCCAGGAATGATTTTTACCTTGATTTTTGCTTCCCTTTTTTTATGATTACTATCAACAAATGTAAATCTATAATCCGAAATTACATCTTGACCTTTTCTTCGGCAGTTATGCCTTTCTATCATTTTCTCTTTATCTTTTTCAGCTATAAAATCAAAAAACCATTTTTCATTTTTTAAGGTCGTTTTTGAACTATTTGCTAAACTTTCAAATTTATCATTTAACTCAATGATATTTCCTTCTTTATTTAAAATTACAATTGCTGAATTAGAATTTTCAATTATTGATTGATACTTCAAATTTAAAATTTCATCTTCCCAACTATACTTTAAGTTATATGTGACAATTTCTAATATACGTTTACATTTTTTTGACCATTCTTTTTTTCTACTATCAGCCAAACCTAAAATACCAATTAACTCTTTTTTACTACTTCTTATCGGGACTAACATTATAGATTGTTTTTCATATTGGTTTAAAAGATTTCTAATTGGTAAACAACTTTTATTACTTAAATTATCGCTATCCATACATATTATTTCGCCTTTGGTTAATTCATGTTTTATATCTTCAAATTCATTTATCTTAAATTCTTTTAATTGTTTAATGACTTCATCACTGACATTCCAACTTACAATTATATCTGCTTTGTTAGCTTTATCATAATAGTTGATTAAATAAGCATGCTCTACATTTAAAAAGGAACACAAAGTTTTTAAAACATTTTCATATTCTTTCTTCTCTAACAACTGCATTAATTCATATACTAATTCTAGATTGTCAGACATTACTACACCTCTTTTACAGTAATTATTAGCTTAAAGTAATTTTATATTATATATTATTTAATCTCTTAATCATTATATTATAATCAACTTAACAAATGCAAAACATTATCATTTTAATTAATACCTTAAAAAACTCCCTTTTTATGCAAAAGGGAGTAGTTAAGTGATTATACTTTTGCCTGAATTTTAATGTTCAAATTCAAAACCAGGAATTTTGAACTGTTTTTCCACATATGAGAATATGCGAGTGAAAAATAAAACTATTACTAAATAAAATAACGCTACAATCAGATATACTTTAAAGAACTCATAGTTTCTACTGGCAAAGAATTTAGCCTGAGTCATAAGTTCATGAGTCCCTATCATATAAGCTAACGAAGTATATTTTAGTAGATAAATAAATTCATTTGTCCAAGAAGGAACAACTCGTCTAAGAGCTTGAGGTAAAATTATATTAAAGATGCCCTGCCATTTTTTCATCCCTAAAGATTGAGCCACTCTAAGTTGATTAGATTCAATTGACATTATTGAACCTCTTAAATACTCAGCTGTATAAGCAGAACAGTTAATTGTAAAACCTATAAATGCAACTGTAAAGCCTGATAGATTAATACCATAAGGTGGAAGTCCGAAATATAGTATAAATAACTGAGCTAAAAGAGGAGTACCTCTAATAATTTCAATGAACACAGTGATTGGCCATTTTACATATTTAGGACCATATGTTTTACCTAGGGCAAGAAATATCGCAATAGTGGTACCAGAAATAATAGAAATAACTGTTAATAAGAGGGTGAGCTGGACCCCTTCAAATAATAAAGGCCAGGCTTCTATAAATATATTAAATATATTCACTATTCATCCCCCTCACCATATAATTCAGTTAATTTAAATAAAAATTCGCGGGTTCTCTCAACTTCTGGATTATTAAATAATTGTTTTGGTGGTCCCTGCTCAACTATATGGCCATGTTCCATGAAAATAATCTCATCTGAAACTGTACGGGCAAAACCCATTTCATGGGTAACTACCAACATTGTCATTCCTTCCTGAGCTAAATTTTTCATGACATTTAAAACCTCACCTATAAGTTCAGGATCTAAAGCAGAGGTGGGTTCATCAAAAAGAATTAATTTAGGCTGCATAGCCAAAGCTCTTGCAATTCCAACTCGTTGTTTTTGTCCACCTGAAAGTTCAGCTGGATATTGATCAGCATTTTCCTCTAAACCAACTCTTTGTAATTCCTTCATAGCCAAATCGTTGGCGTCTTTTTTATTCATCTTTTTAACTTTTAACAAACCTACTCTTACATTCCCTAAGGCTGTTAGATGGTTAAAAAGACCAAAATCTTGAAAAACGAACCCTATTTCCTGTCTCATTTTATTGATATTATCTGCAGTGATTTCTTCTCCATCTAAGTATATTTTACCCTCATCAGGTGGTACAAGTCTATTTATATTATTTAATAAAGTACTTTTCCCGGTACCACTTGGACCAATAATTACTTTATTTTCTCCTTTATTTAAAGATAAAGAAACACCTTTCAATACTTCATTGTCACCAAAGCGTTTGTGTAAATCTTCAATTCTAAGTATTGTTCTTTTATCTTCACTCATCTTACCCTCTCCTCTATACCGATTCCTGGTATCTTTAATTTCTTTTCAAATCTACCAAGTGTCGTATTTATTGTTAAGGTCATTACCAAATAAACTGCTGCTACAGTTAAATAAATAGGTAAAGGTCGATAGGTAGTAGAAATTATATATCCACCCTGTCTTAGTAATTCTATAACACCTAAGGCATAAGCTAAAGAAGTATCTTTAAGTACTATAGCTGATTCATTAGCCATCGGTGGTATAGCTATTCTAATCGACTGAGGAAGAATAACACTCCTGAAACTTTCCAGCTTAGACATCCCTAATGATAAGGCTGCTTTCATTTGAGATCCACTTATGGACTGAATAGCACCTTTATAAATTTGAGATTGATAGGCGGAACTTCTAATCCCAATTCCTATTACTGCAGCTATAAAAGAGGGAAATTTAATCCCGACCCTCGGTAAACCATAATAAATTAAAAATAAGATAACAAGTAAAGGAATACTTCTTACAACTTTTTCATATACTCCAATCATTTTGCGTACGATTTTAGGTCCGTAGGTCTGACCAAACGCAAGTGGTATACCCAATACAAGTCCTAATAACAAACTGAAAAAGGTTAATCTTATAGTAACAAGAGCTCCCTCCAACAAATTGGGGAGGGAACTCATGATAAGTTCAAAGGTTCCGATAAGGCATACATCCTCTCTATAATATTTTAGTCAAATATTATTCGAAATGTTTAGCTATAATTTCTTGCATCCTGCCTGATTCTCTGATTCTTCTTAGGCCTTCGTTTAAGGTATCTAATAATTCAGTATTACCTTCATCAACTGCTAAACCATAATTTTCGCCAGTAATAATGTTACCAACTATCTTTACATTCCTGGTTTCAGAGTATCTTTGTGCTACAGGACTATCTAAAACTACAGCATCTACATTACCATTTACAAGATCACTTACACAAAGAACAAAGGTATCATATCTTTTAACTTCTCCGGTTAAAATACCTTTATCTGCTAAATTCTCTGTAATCCATAAATCACCAGTAGTACCTGTTTGAACACTTATATCATGATCTCCGTATAATACACTTATGTTCTTTTCAGATCCTTCTTGTACAATTATACTTTGATTAGCTGAATAATAGGAATTAGTAAAATCAACAGCGTTTTCTCTTTCTTCTGTTATTGTCATTCCGGCTGCAACTATATCGATATTACCAGTTTTAAGAGCTGGAATTAAAGAATCAAAAGCTATATCTTCAAAAGTTACTTCAAAACCCATTTCTTCTCCAATAGCTTTCATCAAGTCGATATCAAATCCAACAATTTCTCCATCTTCTACATACTCAAAAGGTGGGAAACCAGCACTAGTACCTACTGTATAGGACTGTGCTAAACCAACTGCACTAAATGCAAAAATTAATGAAAAGGTTAAAACGATTATTAAGAGTTTTCTCAATTTAATCTCTCCTCCTTATTTTTCTCTTCTTTTAATATTAAATTGACTCTTGTACATATATATTCAATACTGTATACTATAATTCCTGCTATTTTTTTAAATTTTCAGACATGCGTGAATATTTTCATTTATCATTCACTTGGAAATCAAAGCCTGTTGAGTTTATATAATCAAATATTCTTGGGGTGAATTTTTCCTCTAACCATTCATCTTCAAACTTCTTTTTAATAATTACTGGTATACGATCATGTATATTTATTAATTCCTGGGGAGCGTCTTTGGTTAAAATACAAAAAGATATTTTTTCCTCCCCATCAATCTTAAACCAATCATAGATACCAGCTAAAGATATAATATTCTCATCATTTAATTCAATAAAGTGTTTAATTTTGGTTCCATCTTTTTCTTTCCACTCAAAAAATCCATTTGCAGGAATTATGCACCTTCTCCTATGAAAGGACTCTTTAAATAAACTCTTTTTATGGACAGACTCACTCCTTGCATTGATTACAAGGTTATTAGAATAAGATGGTTTGAATCCCCACTTCATTAACTCCATTTTTTTATTATTTCCTTTATTATATAAAACAGGAGCTTGATTTGAAGGAAATATTTCCCCTTGATTATCTCTTAATTCCTCTGGAATAGAGGAAATTCCGTACCTGTTCTCTAATTCATCAAGAGCAATATTAAGAAAATATCTACCACACATATTTAACCCCCCAAGTAAGCTTTTTTGATCATTTCATCATCCTTTAGTTTATTACAACTATCGCTTTTTACAATATTTCCTACCTCTAAAAGATATCCTCTTTCAGCATAGTTTAATGCTTTCATTGCATTTTGTTCTACCAATAATACAGTAATACCTGCTTTGTTCAATTTACCTATTACTTCAAAAACTTTATTAACTAAAATAGGCATTAAACCCATAGAGACTTCATCTATTAATATTAGTTCTGGGGAAAGCATTAAAGCTCTAGCAATGGCTAACATCTGCTGTTCTCCACCACTCATTGTCTCAGCCATTTGGTTTTTTCTTTCTCCTAATCGAGGGAATAATTCAAAAACATAATCTAAATTATCCGGAAATTTACTTTGATTTTTTAATTTATAGGCTCCAACTTTTAAATTTTCCATAACTGTTAATTCAGGAAATATTCTTCTTCCTTCGGGGACATACGAAATACCTAAGTCTGTCCGCTCCCAGGGTTCAATTTTGGTTAAATCCTTCCCCTTGTATATAATTTGTCCGCTTTGGGGATTCAATAGTCCCATTATTGTATTCATAATAGTAGTTTTTCCAGCTCCATTGGCCCCTATTATAGTTACAAATTCCCCTTCTTTCACATTCAACGAAACATCATATAGAGCTTGAGATTCACCATAAAAAACATTAATATTTTTTACCTCAAGCATTTAACTCATCCTTTCCCAGATATGCTTCTATTACTTCTTCATTATTTTGAATCTCTTCCGGTATCCCTTCAGCAATTTTTTCTCCCTGATTTAATACAATAATCTTATCACAGATACTCATTATTGCTTCCATATCATGTTCTATTATAACTATAGTCATCCCTTGCTTATTAAGATTAGCGATTAGGTTCAACATTTTTTTTGAAACATCTTTCCCTAAACCTGCTAACGGTTCATCAAGCATTAAAATCTCTGGATCCAATGCTAATGCTCTTGCAATCCCTAAACGTCTTTTATAACCTAAACTAAGATCAGCAGCTTTGTTTCCTTTGAAATCCTCCATTCCTACCATTTCTAGAATCTCATTAACTTTTTTAATATTAGCAGCGTTAACACTGAGTTTAAATGGGGTAAGTAATCCCTGATAATTTTTTTCTCCTAAACCTACTAATACATTATCAGTTACAGTTAAATCCAAAAATGGACGAGCAATCTGAAATGTTCGTGCTATTCCAATATCAGCAATTTCATGTGGGGATAAATTTATTATATTCCTTTTTTTGAATTTGATCTTACCACCATCAGCTTTGTAAACACCTGATAATGTATTAAATAAAGTGGTTTTTCCAGCTCCGTTCGGACCAATTAAACCTGTAATCTTATTAGCTGGAACATTAAAAGAAACATTATGAAGAGCTATTAAACCTCCAAAGTGTTTTTCAACTTTATTTATTTCAAGTATACTTTCTCCCATTCCTACGCCCTCCTCTTTCTCATAAATAGGCTTTTTAATTTCACTATTTGCTTCCAAATATAACTATCATCACCTAAAAGCCCGGAAGGCTGAAACCTAATCATAACAATTAATAAAGTAGCATAAACCAATAATCTATAATCTGAAATAAACCTGAAAACTTCTGGTATTAATCCTAGAATAATTGCACCTATAATGGGACCTCTAATCGTATTATTCCCTCCTAAGATAACCATAGATAAAATTGTCACAGAGGTAATAAACCCAAAATCTGAGGCCATTATAAAGGTCATATAATGAGCATAGACCGCCCCAGTAAGCCCAGCAATGGCAGTTCCTAATACAAAAGCAATAATTTTAAATTTTTTTGTATCAATACCCAGAGAATCTGCTGCCATTTCATTATTTCTGATAGCCCCCAAAGCCATCCCAATCCATGATTTTTCAATTAATTTTGAAAACATAATTACTAAAACTATTAAAATAACTACTATAACTAGATATCCTCGATAGGTTAAGGGGTTTCCAAACCAATATGGAGTAGGCACTGATAAACCCATAGCACCTCCAAAAAATTCAACATTTTGAAAAAATGCGGCCACTATGAAGTTTAAAGCTATTGTGACTATTGCTAAAAAATCTTCTTTTATTCTAATACTTATCAAACCAAGAAAAAAACCTATAAAACCAGTAATAATTGCAGCAAAAGGCATTGCAAACCAAAAATATATACTAAACTTACTAGTCAAAATAGCTGCACTATAAGCTCCTATCCCAAAAAAAGCACCTTGACCTATGTTAGGTTGTCCAGCATACCCAGTAATTATATTCAAGCTAAGAGCTAAAAGAACAAAAATGCCAACATTGATCATAACTACGATTGCATACATACTAAATACTCTCCTCCTCTATATCCTGGATTTTTGAGTGAATAAACCCTTAGGACTGATCAGTAAGATAATTACTAAGGCTACAAATGCTATCGCATTTCTGGGAATGAAAAACCCTATATAAGCTCCCACCATTGTTTCTACGAACCCAATTAATAAGGCAGCCACTACTGTTCCAAAAGGATTACCAAGACCACCTAAGACTATTATAGCCAACATTTTATATGAAACCACACTACCCATGGTAGGATAAATAGAATTATATAAAATACCAATCAAAATACCAGCAGAAGCAGCAAAACTATATCCTAAAAAGAAATTTAAGGAAATAACTTTATTTGTATTAATTCCCATTGTTTTTGCTATTTGTATATCTTGAGCCGTTGCTCTCCAGGCTAAACCTATTTTGGTCATCTTTAGTAAATACCACAATAAAAACATTAATATCATTGCTACAATGAATATCAAAACCCATACATTATTAATATGCAAATTAGTAAATTTCAAATCATTAAATGGTAATTTTACCGTGAACTGTTTTATAGTAGGTCCAGCAATTAACCGAATTATATTTTCTATAAAAATAAAGATTCCTATACTTGCAATTAAAGGAATATAGGCGGGTTGGGATAAAAGAGGTCTATAGACATATTTTTGAATTAATATACCTAATAATCCTGTTAAAATCATTGCTCCAGCAAAGGCTATCAAAATATTACCAGTTAAATTGTAAAATAAATACCCAAAATAAGCCCCCAAAACATAAGCTCCGGCATTTGCTATATCAAGTATTCCTAAGATACCATAAATTAATGTGGCGCCCATGGAAGTAAGAGCATAAACACTGCCTATTGCAATACTATTAAATAACTGCTGTAAAAACATTATATACTCTCCTTTTAATTAATTAGGGGTAGGAAGGCTAACTTAAAGCCCCCCTACCTCTTAGAATTATAATATGCTCTTAAAATAATATTTTTAACTATTTTTAAGGAGCAATTAGGTCCATATCTGTAATTTTATCATAATACTTAAATTCTCCGTCCTTAACGATTTGAACCTGTACAGGTTTTATTGCCTCACCAATATCGGTATATCTATATAATAAACCAGTATTGGTCATATAATTTTCAACCTCATACATTGCATTTTTTATGTCAGCAGGGTTAGTACCTACTTCTCTAATCACATGAGCTAATAACATAAAACCATCATATGTGGATGCGCCAACCATATCAGGAGCAAAACCATACTTTTGTGTATATCTATTAATATAATCTTGAACTTGTTCTTCTTCACTTTCCCTATTTAGGTTAGTGGTAATAATTAAACCTTCAGCAGCATCACCAGCTACTTGTAAGAACTGGGTAGTAGAATCCATACCTTCTGTTCCAAGAATCTGTGCATCTATGCCAGCGTCTACAGACTGTCTCATTATAGCAGCACCTTCACCAGCATATGCTACAACATATATTAGGTCAGGCTGTAAATTATTAATTTTAGTTAAAACTGGATTAAACTCTCTTTCACCGATTCCAAAAGAATCTACATAAACTATTTCTGCACCTTTTTCTTCAACATATTTTTGAAAATTTTCGTTTAAAGTACTTCCAAAATCATTATCAACATAGAGAATAGCAATTTTTTGAGCACCTAACTCATCAACCGCCATATAACCTCCTACTTTGCCCTGAACAGGACCTGGAAATGATTGTTGGAATATATAATCTCCTGTTTTAGGTATATCAGGATGTATTGCATAAGCAGAAATCATTGGTATTTTTGCATTTTGATAAATTGTAGCTGCCGGTCTTGTGGTACCACTATAGGAACCACTTACTACAGCCACTACATTATCTCTGGTAGTAAGTTTTTGTGCAATACTAACAGATTGTTTTGAATCAAGATGGTCATCATACTCTACTAATTCTACTTCTTTACCATCTAATCCACCTTTTTCGTTAATTACTTCGACAGCTAATTTCGCTGAATTTAAAGCACTTTCACCATCAGCGGCGGCGGGTCCTGTAACTGGAGCGAAAAAGCCTAGTTTAACAACATCGTCTTGGGCCAACACCATACCATTTAGGGTTAATAGAAATATCACTAATAAAAATAAACTAAATACACTTCTCTTCATACTAAATCCTCCCTTTAATTTATATTTAAACGTTGATTTTATAATTATAACATGTTTTCATAAGAAAATAAATGGATTATAATGGAAAATGACAGGCTGCCTTTCTTTCTCCACGTTTTATTTCCAACTTTGGAGTCACCCTTTCGCACTTTGGCTGACTGTATTTACAACGAGGGTGAAAGGGACAGCCGGACGGTGGGTCTATCGGGCTTGGGACTTCTCCCTGAAGTGTTTTTCTTTTAATTTTTTTATTTTCCTGTGAGAATGAAGGCACCGATTCAATCAAAGCTTCTGAATAAGGATGGGTTGGATTGTTAAACAAAGCTCTAGATTTACCTATTTCTATGATTCTACCTAAATACATAACACCTACATAATCACTGATATAATTAACTACATTCAAGTTATGAGAAATCCATAAATAAGTTAAATTAAATTCATCTCTTAAATCTTTCATTAAATTTATGATAGAAGCACTAATTGATAAATCCAATCCTGATGTGGGTTCATCACAAACTATAAATTCTGGATTTAACATTAAAGCTCTAGCCACACCTATTCTTCTTGCCTGACCTCCAGAAAATTCATGAGGGAATTTTAATAAACTTTTTTCACTAAGTCCTACTAAATCTATAATTTTTTTGATCCGATCTTCTTCATTTTCTTTATTTACTACACCAGGGTGAATACGAAATGGTTCAGCTAAAATTTCACCTACCAGTTTACGGGGATTCAACGAAGAGCGAAAGTCTTGGGCTATAAACGCGGCATTTTGTCTATAATCATTATACTCTTTTTCACTCATCTCATCTAAATCTTTTCCTTTGAATATTATTTTACCCTTATCTAATTCAATTAAATTTAATATAAGGCGTGCCACGGTGGTTTTACCACAGCCAGACTCCCCTACCAATGCCATAGTATTTCCTCTTTCAATATTAAACGAGACCCGGTCTACAGCCTGTATTATTTGAGGACCAACACCAAAAATTTTATGTAAAATGCCAGATTTTTTATAAAAATACTTTTGTAGATCTCTAACTTCTATTATATTCATTATTATCTACCTACTTCCTCATGATAAAAACAAGCTGATTTTCCATTTTCATCAACTTGAAATAAGTTTGGAATCTCCTTTTTACATTTTTCTTTGGCATACTTACAGCGGGGATGAAAATTGCAACCTGAAGGTAAATCTGAAAGATCCGGTATCTCACCAGGAATTACAGTTAGCTTTTTTTGTTTTTTATCACCTGGCAAACACTCAATCAAAGCTTCTGTATAAGGATGTTTTGGTTTATTAAAAATATTATACCTATTATTAATTTCTATAACTCGACCTGCGTAAAAAACAGCAACTCTATCAGCAATTTCTGAAACAACCCCCAAATCATGAGTTATATAAATAATAGATGATTGATACTCCTCAATTAGATCTGCCAACAACCCTAAAATTTGTGCTTCTACAGTTACATCTAACGCTGTTGTAGGTTCATCTGCAATTAATAAAGTAGGATTCGTAACAAAAGCCATTGAAAGAAGCACCCTTTGTTTCATTCCTCCACTAAATTGATGAGGATATTCATCTAACCTTTTTTCAGCATCAGCAATTCCCATCTCAGTCATTATTTCAACTGCTTTTTCATCAATACTTTGATTATCTAAATTATCTTTTGCTCTATACCTAATAATATCTTTTAACTGCCGACCGACTGTAAAAACAGGATTTAGTGAATTCTGAGGGTTCTGAGGTATATATGTAATCTCTTTACCGCGCATCTCTTTATTAAATTTACCTTCTTGTATTTTACATATATTTTGACCTTTAAAATAAATATTTCCATTTTGAATTTTAGCTTGTGGAGGTAAAAGTCTCATAACAGAAAGTCCTAAAGTAGATTTACCACTTCCACTTTCCCCTACAATACCCAATACTTCACCTTTTTTTAACTGTAAATTTACACAATCAAGGGCCAAGAAATCTTTTTTTCGTTTTCTATACACTATTTTTAACTTGTCAATTTCTAAAATGTTATTCAAATTAGCCCTCCTCCTTTTCTGACTTAGGGTTAAGAGCGTTTCTTAAACTTTCTGCAAGTAAGGAAAAACCCATCATTGTTAATATTATAGCTAAAGCAGGAGCAATGAGCATCATTGGAGCTTTTTCAATATATTGATAACCTTCTTGAAGCATTACACCCCAACTAGTTTTTGGAGGCTGAACACCTAAACCTAAAAATGATAATCCAGCTTCCCACATTATCATAGATGCTACATCCATACCGGCTAATACTAGAACTGACGCAAAAATATTTGGAATGATATGAAATGAAATGATTTTATAGGTTGATGCTCCCATACTTCTTGCTACAGAGACATATTCTTCTTCCTTAACTGATAGTGTCTCTGCTCGCACAACCCTACCATATCTAGGCATAATTGTGATACCTAAAATTATAATCAAACTCTGCAAAGATGGTCCAACAATCGCAACTAAGACTAAAATCAATATTATGGGAGGAAAGGCTCTAATCACATCAAAGATAAATATTATAATATTATCAAGAATCCCACCTGAATAGGCAGCAATTGAGCCCAAAATCATTCCTATTATTATGGAAATAAACAAACCACCAAACGCAACATAAAAAGCAGGTCGTGCTGCATAAATCAACCTGCTTAAAGTATCCCGTCCGATACTATCCGTACCAGCCGGATGTTCTAGAGAAGGTGCTTCCAACCTACTCCTAACATCAGTTTTATAAGGGTCATGTGGTGCAATAAATGGTCCCAATATCGCCATTAAGAAAAATAGAACGATTATAAATCCAGCTAGATAAAACCTATAATCTCCAATCATTCTTTCCAATACCCAATTAAATTTTTGTTTTATATAAATATATTTATTCATTATCTTATCTCCTACTTATTCCTTATTCTTGGGTCTAAATATGCATAAGAAAGATCCGCTATTAGATTAGCTATCACAAATAAAAAGGCAGCGACTAAAACACCACCTCTGACCATAGGCAGGTCTCTTTCAAAAATAGCATCAACCGTTAATCTCCCCAGCCCAGGTCTTGTAAAAATTACTTCCACAAATAAGGCACCTCCTAATAATCTTCCTATTCCTAGTCCAACCACAGCCACTATTGGCTTGATAGCTTTCTTAAGAGCATACCTATAATAAATAAAGGATTTAGGAAGACCAAAGGAACGAGAAGTAGTTATATAATCTTCGTTAATAGTTTCCAACATTGAACTTCTGGTCAATCTAGCAATATATCCCGTCCATCCTACTGAAAGAGCAATAGCTGGCCCTATTAAATGATGTAGGGTACTCCATATACTTCCTTCTCCGGCTCCCATAACAGGTAACAAATTTAACTTTATAGATAGAAATAAAAGAATTAAAACAGCAGCCACATAGGTGGGAGTCGAAGCACAGACAAATGAAAAGATACCTAATACACTATCCCAAATCGTGTTTTCAAAATTAGCTGCTGTTAATCCAATCGTGATTCCAACTAATACAGCTAACCCCATACCGGAAAACGTAAGGGCAAGAGTGTATGGCAATACCCCCATTACAGCCTGGAAGACGGGAACTTCTCTAAATATTGAAGTCCCCAAATCACCAGATACTATCTGTTTTAAGTAAAGATAAAAGCTTACATACCAAGGTTTATCCAGCCCTAATCTTTGATTTAAATCTTCTGCCATTTCAGGTGTTGCCCGGGGACCTAAAATGATTTCAGCTGGTTCTCCTGGTAATAAATAACTTAAACTAAAGAGTAATAATAGAACAGCTATTAAAGTTGGGATTAATAGTAACAATCTTTTTACAGTATATATTAACATGTTATATCTCCTTAGTTATTTGCATTTTTTACTAACCAGGGTAAAATTCCTCCAGAAGGTGTTAAAGTTACATCAAGATTCTTATTCCAGGTAGGAGTTTTTACCCCGTGTGTAACCCAAATAGCTATATTGGAATCATGAACGATCTCCTGCATTCTATGATATAATTTGGCTCTTTCTTCTCTATCAACTGTAACCTCAGCTTTTTCCCAAAGTTGGTCATATTCTTCATTGGACCAGTGCATTAGATTCCACTTACCAACTTGACTGCTTAAAAACCACTGACTGCAATAACCAGGATCTACTGTATTGCCAAATCTTGAATAGGTAATATGATAATCGCCTGACTGCCATGCTTCAATTTTTGGACCAATTTCCATTGCTTGAATATTTAAAGTTATATTAAATTCAGCTAACTGAGCTTGAATTAAAGTTGCAATTGTTTTTCTTTCATCATTTGCATCAGTCACATACTTTAAGGTGAGTCCTTCACCATTAGGATAACCAGCTTCTTCTAAAAGATTTAATATTTTTTCTCTTCCAACCTCATCCATGTTTTTGTGAGGCATTTTTTTATACCCTAACATATCTGGTAATAACCATGAATAAGCCAGTTCTGCTTGATCTGCAAATACGCCAATCAAAATCTCTTCAGGATCTATAATATATCTTAATGCTTCTCGAAGTTTAGGATTATCCATCGGCTCATTTTGTACATTAAATGCTATGAATTGAAAAGCTAAATCAGGAGCTGTTTCAGTTTGGAGATTTTCGTTTTGTTTGATCTGATCATAGTTTTCTAAACTTACCTCTCCAAAATCTATCTCTCCAGATCTTAAAGCAAGTTCTTGCGACATTTGTTCAGTCATAGGTATAAACTCTACTTTTTCCATATATGCGTTTTGTCCAAAGTAATCCTCAAATTTTGAAACCACAATATTATTACTTACTTTCCATTCTTCAAATTTATAGGGACCACTACCTACTGGATTACTAGCAAACTTATCCTTTCCCATTTCTTGAACTGCTTTTTTAGAGACAATCAAACCTGCATTATATGGTAAGGTAGATGTAAATAATCTAGCCATTGGTTCACTTAGTATTAATTGTACTGTATGATTATCAATTACTTTCACATCTTCTAATTTAGAGAAAGAATTTGCTTCTGGTGAATTGTTATTAGGATCAATAATGCGCTCAAAACTAAATTCCACATCTTCAGCTGTTACTTCTCCATATCCTTTTTGAAATTTAACACCTTCTTTTAAATAAAAAGTAACTTTAGTATTGTCCTCAGAAAATTCCCAGTCTTTAGCTAAATCTGGGACAACCTCATATGTTCCTGGCTTATACTTGACTAAACCAGAAAAAATACTATTCATTATTGGCCATTCAGAAATCGACCTCTGTAAAAATGCCGGATCTAAAGTCTGAGCTTTACCGCTTAAAGCAACATTTAATTTCTCTGTCTGAGCCCCTACAATACCTACCGATAAAATAAAGATAGAAACTAATAGTAATATAAAAATTGTTAATAGTTTGCTTTTCATTTTTTTATCTCCTTTCAAAAAAGCCTTCGCCAAAGTGATCTTCTACTACTCGTTGCACATCTTTTCTTTCTTTTTTGCTTTTTAAATATAGGCTTAAAATATTTACTAAATCTTTACTAATAGAGACAAATTCAGGCAGTATTTCTTCTATCTTATCTAAATCTTTTTTTGTAACTAGATAATAATTATTGATTTTAGCATATAGGTATTGATCTAAATCTAGGGAAAGAAAATTATTGAGAAAGCTTAATATATATGCTTTGACTTTAAATGGACTGTATAAAATGTTATGTGCCTTAAGCATATCTTGATAAGAATCGTTAATTAGTTTGAAATCTATGTTTTCTTCATGTAATTTAGTAATATTAAGATAATATATATCCTTAATTAACACATCCAGATTATCACCGATGTCGAGATAAGCATTAGGTTTTAATTTGAAACACTTTTTATTATAATAACTTTCTACTAAAATACAATCAAGTTCCAGTTCAAATCTTTTATGTTCTTTATTATTTTTAGTGCTCCTGTCAATAATATCATGGATTTTTTTATCAAGTACTAGATGAGTAACAAACCCCATAAAATATGCAAGAGTTTTAGGATACTGAACCGAGCCCCTTTTTTCTTTTAATATTTCAAATGCATCTAGAACAAAATCGGCTTGTCTTTTTGAATGAATTATTGTTCCTATTGCTGGTCCTCTCTTTTCCTTAATCCAGGGCCAAAAATTATTATAAAAAAAGAAATCAGGACCTTGAGTTCCTAGATTATAATAATTTCTATACTCTAAAATTAAATTACTAAGCCCCTTATCATCTAATTCATCGACGACCATATCTCCACCAATTATATGGCTCCAGAGATCTGGCATAAAGTTTCACCTCTTTTAAGTTGTTATTTTATTTTTTATTTTATTGAATTTAGACTTTCCAATTCCATTTATATTCTTTAATTCTGTTTTGCTGGTAAATTTTCCTTTATTAATTCTATAATTAATTATTCTTTCTGCATAAGCAGGGCCGATCCCACTAATTTTTGTTAATTCTTCCATATCAGCTTCATTTATATTTATCTTATGATTTTCGTTTTTTGTCTTTATCTTTGTTACTTTATTATCTTTTTTATCAACTAAAATCTTACTATATAGTTCTTCATATTCTTTAGCAGCTTTTTTCCAACTAAAGTCTTGTTGCATTACTCTTTTAACTAATTTATTCCAAACTTCTTTTTTATGATAGAAAGAGAGGGCTCTTTTTAATGTATATAGCATATCATGGGCATTATAGTTACTAAAAGAAAAACCATAACCTTTATCTTCATATTCATTATAGGGAATAACAGTATCTTTTAATCCCCCAGTCTCTTTAACAATTGGAATTGTACCATAACGCATACTTATTAGCTGGCCTAATCCACAGGGTTCAAATCTAGAGGGCATTAAGAACATATCACTACTAGCATAGATCTTTTGAGCCAATTCAGTATCATAAGTTATATTTGCACTTACCTTATCTGGATACCTTGAATTGATATATCTAAAGAAGTCTTCATACCTATTTTGACCGGTTCCCAAAATTACAAACTGTAAATTTTGGGCTAGCATTTCTTCAAATACAGCTGGAAAGAGGTCTATTCCTTTTTGTTCTACAAGACGAGAAATAATAGATATTACTGGAATCTCTTTGTTTTGTTCAAGCCCTAATTCTTTTTGCAATTTCACCTTGTTTTCATACTTTTTTTCAATGTTGTTTTTATCATAATTATGATAAATGCAATCATCAGTAGCAGGATCAAATTCATCATAATCTATACCGTTTACCACTCCATATAAGTCATTGTCTCTCATTCTTAATATATAGTCCAAACCTTCTCCATAATATTCGGTCTTAATCTCTTCAGCATATGTTTCACTAACAGTATTAATTATATCTGAATACATAATACCCGTTTTCATATAGTTAACCATATTATCATGTCTTATATTACCAGAAGTAAGGTGATAATTTGAAACGCCTAATACATCACTTACAATTCGAGGATCAAATTTACCCTGATAAGCAAGATTATGGATCGAAAATACTGTTCTTATATCTCTATAAAAATCATATACTTGATAATTATCTTTCAGCATTAAACTTAAAGGCCCAGTTTGCCAATCATTACAGTGTATTATATCAGGTTTAAAATCTATCTTATTTATCATTTCTAAAACTGCTCTTGAAAAAAAGGCGAACTGTTCTTCTTTATCTGCATTTTCATATAAGGATTCTCTAAAGAAATAATATTTATTATCTATAAAATAGGTAGGGACTCCTTTGTGTTTAAGCTTATTAACTCCTACATACTTGTTCCGCCAAACCATATTCATTCTGAAATCAGTAACATGTTCAAAGTCTTTAACAAAATGATCTGGGATATTCTTATATTCTGGCATTACAACTCTTACATCATGACCTTTTTTCTTTAACTCACGCGGTAAAGAACCAACTACATCAGCCAATCCGCCCGTTTTCATGAATGGTGATACTTCAGGAGAAACGAAAAGTATCTTTAATTTTTTTTCCATGGTCTATTTCCTCCTCTATACTTCTCTATTTCTTATTATACAATAAGTTTAATAAACTTTCACATAAGTGTCAAACAAATAATCAATCAAAGAAAAAAATGTATTTTAGTCCTATTACAATAATTATTAAAAGGATATTAATTATCCTTCTTGAAATATATAAAAAAGCACCAATTTGGGGGAATAATTAATGTCTGACTCATTTATCAGTGATTACGATAGATATCTTTTTAATAAAGGAGAACACTATCAGATATATAAATTTTTAGGCGCTCATCTCAGAGAAGAAAACAATAAAAAAGGAGTACGATTTTCTGTTTGGGCTCCTTCAGCCCGACAAGTTTCAGTTGTAGGTGAATTTAACAACTGGAATAAATTTTCTAATATTATGGAAAACATAGGTGATAGTGGTATCTGGACCACTTTTATCCCAGAAGTAAAAGAAGGCTCATTATATAAATATTCTATCACCGGTCCACACGGAGATACATTTTTAAAATCCGACCCTGTAGCCTTTTTCTCTGAAAAAAGTCCCAAAACCGCTTCCATTGTAACCTCTTTAGATAAATATACCTGGGAAGATGAAGAATGGATTAAAAATAGAAAAAATAAACAACCTCATATAGAGCCTATTAACATTTATGAAGTACACGCCGGCTCCTGGAAAACAGATCGAAAAGGCAATTCATATAATTATCAACGCCTGGCCGATGAATTAATCCCTTATGTTGAAGATATGGGATTTACCCATATTGAATTAATGCCACTCACCGAATTTCCATTTGGTGGCTCCTGGGGATATCAAACCACCGGCTATTTTTCTCTGACAAGCAGATATGGTAAACCGGAAGATTTTATGTACTTTGTTGATAAAGCTCACAGCTATGGAATAGGAGTATTAATGGATTGGGTCCCCAGCCATTTCTGTAAAGATAAACATGGACTACGTCTTTTTGATGGAACTCCCCTTTATGAAAGTTCAGATTCTAAAACAGCTGAAAATATTCAATGGGATACCCTCAATTTTGATTATACCCAACCTGAAGTATGGAGTTTTTTAATATCAAGTGCTCGTTTTTTTCTTGATAACTATCATATTGATGGGATTAGAGTAGATGCGGTAAGTAATATGTTATACCTTGATTATAATAAGGAAGAGGGACAATGGACTCCTAATAAATATGGCAGTAATGAAAATCTCCATGCAGTAGATTTTATTAAAAGATTAAACCAGGTAGTTTTTAAAGATTTTCCCGGTATACTAATGGTTGCAGAAGAATCTACTGCTTGGCCAAAGGTCACAGGTCCTGTTGACAAAGGTGGACTTGGTTTTAACTTTAAATGGGATATGGGGTGGATGAACGATACCCTAGAATATATGGAAGAAGATCCAATCATGAGAAAAGGTAGACATAATTTACTAACCTTCTCAATGATGTATGCGTATTCGGAAAATTATATTTTACCTCTTTCACATGATGAAGTGGTCCATGGTAAAAAATCATTATTAGATAAAATGGCCGGGGATTATTGGCAAAAATTTGCTAACCTAAGGCTCCTTTTTGCCTATATGTACGCCCATCCTGGTAAAAATCTATTATTCATGGGGGGAGAATTTGGACAATTTATCGAATGGAACTACCAACAAGAATTAGACTGGTTACTATTGGATTATCCAAAACATCAGGAATTAAAAAAATATGTTAAAGAATTAAATAATTTCTACAAAAATAACAATGCCTTCTGGTTAAAAGACTATGACCAGGAAGGATTTGAATGGATTGAAGCAGACGATAACCTAAATAGCACTATTAGTTTCACCCGTTCTGGTAAAACCAAAGATGACTTGCGGGTAATAGTATGTAACTTCACACCTGTAACAAGAAAAAAATATAAAATTGGTGTTCCCTTTTCTGGAGGTTATAAAGAAGTTTTTAATAGTGATGCAGAAAAATATGGGGGCTCTGGGGTTAGCAATCCTCATGTAATAGAAAGTAAACAAGAGAAGTATAACGGATTTTCTTATACAATAGAAATTACCGTCCCTCCTCTTGCTTCTATCTATTTAAAAAACATTTAAACTATTGAACATAAAGTACCATCGCTGAAAGTGGTGGTACTTTTATATTATCCGCTTTGAAACTATGCAAGATATCTGTTCCTGCATATTTACCATTAACAACTATATTAAAGTCCTTTTCCTCTGCAAGCCAGAATCTACTCCAATGATGTTGGGGATTGTATAACACATATATATTTTTCCAATCATCACCATTAGCATGATTTTTTAACACAAAGCCTATTGCAGCATCTTCACTTTCAATAAAATGTAAGTTTTTTCTTATCATTTCAGGTTCTTTCATTCTAAAAGCTGGATGTTCTTTTCTTAATTTTATCAAACCTTTATAATATAGGAAGGTATCGTAGTAGTAAGTTTTTCTTTCCCACTTTATTTGGTTAATATGATCACCTGCATTATAACTGTTATGATTCCCATATTTAGTTCGTAGGAACTCTTCTCCCCCTTGTAAAAAGGGGACACCTTGAGAGGTCAATACAATTGCCTGAGCAAGTCTGTCCATTTTAATTCTCTCTTTTTCGGGAGCTTGACTTACCGATTTATTGATTTTATCCCAAAGAGTTAGATTATCATGTGCACTCACATAATTGATTGTCTCTTCAGGTTTATATGTGAAACCATTTAGTTCAAAACTATAGTCAACACTTCCTACAATACCATTTTTTATATCATTATAAGTTTCAAACTTACCGTTAATATAACCCTTTTTAAAGCCATCCGGATTTCCTTTTATAGCATCTCTAAAGTCATCATTAAAAAAGGCAATCTTATGGTCTCTTTGATCACCTTTGTGTATTTTTTGATACTCCTCTAAGTGTGGGGGCTCGGCTGCCCAAGGCTCCCCATATATTAAAAGATCAGAATTTATATCGTGTAATACATTTTCAATTGTATACATTGTCTCTTTATCCATTAGGCCCATTAAATCAAACCTGAAACCATCTATATGGTATTCTTGAACCCAATATTTTAAGGAATCAATGATAAACTTCCTTACCATTGGTCTTTCGGTTGCAATTTCATTTCCACATCCAGAACCGTTAGTTAAATAACAATTATTAATTAATCTATAAAAATAACCCGGTGCTGTTTTTTGAAAAGCTGATTCATTAGTATAGTAGGTATGATTATATACCACGTCCATTATTACACCAATACCATTATCATGTAAACTTTTAATCATCTTTTTAAATTCTTTAATACGTTGATATCCCCCCGGCTTATTAGCATAAGAACCTTCAGGGACGTTATAAAAGTGAGGATCATAACCCCAATTATATTGATAACGATTTTCTTCATCTACTGTAGCATAATCAAATACTGGCAAAAGATGAACATGGGTTACACCTAACTCTTTAAGATGATCTAACCCGGTACTTAAACCTTGATTAT
>JAIPEX010000115.1 GCA_021736945.1 Halanaerobiales bacterium
AATTAAGAAAAAAATATGGCGATAAAAAAGTAGATATTTTATATTCT
Organism: Halanaerobiales bacterium; assembly: GCA_021736945.1. Taxonomy (GTDB): domain Bacteria; phylum Bacillota; class Halanaerobiia; order Halanaerobiales; family M55B127; genus M55B127. The sequence goes on from JAIPEX010000115.1 coordinate 48, forward strand.
ATTAAACGCAAAGAAATTATAAAACTAACAAAAAAATGTAGTTTCTGTTTCATGACAAGTAACTATGAATATTATCCAATAACAATAGTTGAAGCAATGGCTTCAAAAAAAGCATTTTTATCTACAAATGTAGGAATAGTAAATAAATTACCAGGTGGCATTGTTGTTAGTAAGAAAAAAGATTTGATTTATTGGCTTGAACACCTAACATCTACAAAGTTATATAAAAAACTAGGTACAATTGGTTTTGAATATGCTAATAATAATCTTACAAACCAAAGTCAAATTAATAAACTATTAGAAATATTAAAATAGTGGGAGGATGGATCCATGCAATACAAAAATGGGGAATTAAGTACATCTTTTATTGAGAAGACAATACACAAATATCAAAGATCAAAATTATGCAATAATTTTATAACAGCTAAGATCAGGCAAGCTAAACTAAATAATAAAAATTTTACAATAATATCAAATAATTGTTGGGGTGGGGTCTGTTATGAATATTTTGGCCTAAGGAAAGCTAGTCCTACTATTGGAATGTATATTTTTTCACATGACTACATAAAATTTTTGAAAGATTTAAAAAAATATTTAAGAAAAAAAATTATATTTATTGATTATAAAGAATCAAAATATAAAGATATACTTGAAAAAAGAGGACATACTAATGTGCCTATAGGTTTGCTTGAAGATGTAGAGATTATTTTTTTGCATTATCCTAATAATGAAATTGCTAAAAAGAAATGGTATAGGCGTGTTAAAAGAGTAAATTATGACAATTTGATTATTAAATATTCTAACCAAAACCAGTCTTCATATAAAGATATATTAGAATTTAGCAAATTAAAATATAAAAATAAGGTGTTTTTTCTATCTAAGTTTATAAATGATTTTCCTGATGCTATTTATTATCCTGAATTTAAAGATGCACCAGAGTTAATGAACGACACATACATTTGGAATAAGTATATAGATATTTTCTCTATAATTAATGGTTTATCTAAAAAATGAAGGAAAATCAGGTTTTATTTATTTTTTGTTACAATATTCCAAAATAGAATTAACACCATAAAACATTTGGATTTTATAAAATTATTTGATATAAATTAAAAACATTAGTAAAAAACTCTGATTTAGCTGAAGAATAAGACATTTTTAAAAATAATTTGTATAATTAGTTACTCAAAGTTTTCAAGATAATATCCTTACTAGTATCAAGAAAGTAAGCAAAATGGAATTTAAAGTTAAATTCAATCTTTTGTAGAGACTTCTATTTTTTAGATACTGGAAATTTCTAAATTTTGACGCATAAAAGCATATTTTTTAAAAAATTAAGAATTAAATATAATAGTTTAGAAATACAAGTGAAGCTATATTTGAACATTTTAAAAAATTAAAAATGATTTAAAAACAAAATTTTTTAATCAAAAATGATCTATTGTAGATGATAAAATACATTGATTTATTAAAAAAGGTATGGATATAGTTCAAACACTTAAATTATGAGGGGTTAAATTATGATTAAGGTTTTGACAATTTTATCAGGATTAGATGGTGGTGGTATAGAAACAATTTTACTCAACTATCTTCATCAATTTGATTTAAAGAATATTCAAATGGATATAATTGTACATAGTAAAGAAATTGGTTTCTTAGAAGAAGAATATCAAAGTCTTGGTTGTAAAATTTGTAGAGTTACACCAAAATCGAAGTCAATTGTAAAAAATTATTTTGAAATAAAAAAAATTATTGAACAAGGGAATTATAATATTGTACATTCTAGGATGAATTATAAGGGTTTAACCCACATGTTAGCGGCTTATGCTTGTGGTGTTCCTGTAAGGATAATTCACAATCATCAAGCAAATATGGAAAAGAATTATAGTTATTTCAGCAGAAAGACTATAAATATTTTACGTAAAATAACTATGTTATTAGCGAATAACTATATGGCATGTTCGAAAACTGCAGCAAAAGATATGTTTGGGGAGAATAATGTCAAACAAAATAATGTTGTTATCTTAAAAAATGCTTTAACTTTAGATAAGTATTTATTATTTTCATCAATAAGAGAAAAGTATCGTCATGAATTTGGTATAAAAAAGGATAATATAGTTATAGGAATGGTAGCTCGCTTTCATTCACAAAAAAACCATGAATTCATGATAAAGATTTTCGAAAAATTAGTTAGTTTAAATAATAACTTTGTACTTTTACTTGTTGGTGGAGGTGAAGAGATAGACAAATACAAAAAAATTGTAGATAATAATGATAACATTAGAAAAAAAGTAATTTTTACAGGTATTAGAAATGATGTTCCTAATTTATTGCAAGCTATGGATTTATTTGTTTTACCTTCAAAATATGAAGGATTTGGAAATGTTTTTTTAGAAGCCCAAGTAAGCGGTCTACCAACAGTTGCATCTACTGAAGTGCCAAAGGAAACAAAGATTTCTGAGTTGATAACATATCTTTCATTAGAAAAAGATGCTAAATATTGGGCAGAATATATTGCAAAATTAAATGTCAAGGACAAAAAAAGAAGAAATTATATTGAAGAAGCTAGACAAGCAGGATTTGATATTAAAGAACAAGCTGAAATCCTTGAAAACCTATATATTACTTTATATGATAAAGAAAACTAATAATTTTTTTACATTAAAACTTAGATTTTTAAGATATATTACAACAAATAAATTAACCTAAAAAAAATAAGGAAATTTAAAGGTGAGCTTAGAGAAACTAAATTTTAACACTGTATATTAAAAACACTGGTTATTTTCAAAAAAATCGAAGCAATCTATTGTTTTATCCGGGATTATTAAGAGCAATTCCCTGTGGAAAAAATGTGCTAAGAATTAGAAGTTTTCCAATTTGTGTTATATAAAATTAGCTAGATCGAGAATTTTGTCAAAAAATAAAAGTCTAGAAAAATGTTTAATTTTAAATTAGTACGAGAAAACAAGTATGTTATTAAAGGTATAATTTTTTACAAGAATTATGGGTATTTAGTAGATTATCAATAGTTGCAAAGGAGACTTTTTAGATAAAGCAGTAGCGGAATTTTTTCTTTATTAAAAGCAGAATTAATTTTAAAAAATTATAGAACTTGAAAACAATCAAGATGAGAGATCTCCAATAAATTTTAGTTTATTATAATAGAAAAAATCAATTCATCAATTAACATTATTCCACTGATTAACTTTTTAAATTAATAGTTTTCTTAACTTGTTATCCAATAAAGTATTGAAACACCAAAAAATATCTAAACAATGTGTCTAATTAAATGCGAGGAAACCACTGCTTAGAAATATTTACTATTACTTAATTAATATATAAGATCTTTAGAAAATAAATTTTTAATATTTTATAGTTAATAAAAAGGATGATTTAATGAAAATAGCACATATTTGTACTATAGCAAGCAGCCATACAATATTATTAGATAAGCTTAGTCATTTGAAAGATAAAGGTTATTCAATTGATATAATATCTTCTAAAGATGGATATAAAAAAGAATTTGCTGATAAATATGATATAAATATTAAGTTTATTGAAATGAAAAGAAATATTAATCTTATAGAAGATTTAAAATCAATAATTAATTTGTATAAATTAATTAAGAAAGAAAATTACAAAATTGTGCATACTCATACTGCCAAGGCAGGCATGATTGGTAGAATAGCAGCTAAATTAGCATCAACACCTTTGGTTATACATACTAGTCACGGACTACCATTTTATGAAGAACAAAGCAAAATAAAATATAATACATATAAAGTTTTAGAAAAAATAGCCTCATACTTTTGTGATGCTATTTCATCTCAAAATAAAGAAGATATTAGAAAAATTAAAGATTATGCACCAAATAAAAAAGTTTTTTATGAAGGTAATGGAGTTAACTGGAATAGGCTAATGAATGAGTATACTTCTATTGATCAAAAACAAATTGAAAGTCTTAAAGATGATTTAAATATTGATATTGATAAAAAAATAATATTAGTTGGAGCTCGATTAGAACCTGTTAAAAATCATAACTTTTTAATAAATAGCCTAAAAGAATATAATCAGAAATATAATAACAATGAATATATTTGTCTATTTGCTGGTAATGGACCATTAAAAGAAGAATTACAAGAAATGATAAAAAATAAAGGATTAGAAAGAAATATTAAGCTTTTGGGACGGCGAAATGATATATTTAAATTTATAATAATGGCGGATGTGGTTGCTTTAACTTCAATAAAAGAAGGAATACCAAGAATAATAATGGAATCTATGTCTTTTGCGAAACCAATAATAGCAACTGATGTATTAGGTACAAGGGAATTAGTACAAAATGATAAATCAGGATATCTAATAAATCTTGGTGATGAAAAAGATTTTGCAGAGAAATTAAATAAATTGTTGGCATCAAAAGAACTGAGGAAAAAGTTTGGTGATTCTGGTAAATCAATTATAAAAAATAATTTTACTGAAGAGATAGTTGCTGATAGAATTAGTAATATTTACAAAGAACTATTAAGGTAATGGAGGCATTAAATTGAAATCATTAGTAACAGGTGCAGCAGGTTTTATTGGTTCAACCCTAACAGAAGAATTACTTAAAAAAAATCATCAAGTCATTGGGATTGATTCTTTTATAGATTATTATGACCGTTCATTAAAAGAAAGAAATATGGATTCTTTTATAGATAATGATAAATTTAAATTAATCGAAGATAACATTAATAACCTTGATTTGAAAGCATTAATGGGCGATGTAGATTATATATTTCATCAAGCAGCTCAAGCTGGAGTAAGATCAAGCTGGGGAGAGGATTTTGAAATTTATTCTCATAATAATATTATGGGAACCCAAAGGTTATTAGAAGCAGCTAAAGAAAGTAACATTAAAAAGTTAGTATATGCTTCTTCATCTTCTGTCTATGGTGATACAGATCAGCTCCCAATGAAAGAAACAAATAGATTACAGCCAGTTTCTCCTTATGGAGTATCTAAACTAGCAGGAGAAAACTTAGCATATTTATATTATAAGAATTTTAATGTACCAACAGTGTCATTGAGATATTTCACAGTCTTTGGAGAAAGACAGAGACCAGATATGGCTTTTCATATTTTTATTAAAGCTATTCTTCAGAATGAAAAATTAACTATCTTTGGTGATGGCAAACAATCAAGAAACTTTACTCATGTTCAGGACATTGTTAAAGCTAATATTCTAGCAGCAAAAAGTGATATTGCAGGAGAAATATTTAATATTGGTGGAGATGGTAAAAGAGTAGTTCTAAATGATGCCATTGATTTAATGGAAGAGATTATAGGCAAGAAAGCTAAAAGAGAGTATAAGAGTGTTGTTAAAGGTGATGTAAAACATACCTCTGCTGATACATCAAAAGCTAAACAAATGCTTGGATATGAACCTCAGATTGACTTTAAAGATGGACTTGAACGTGAGATACAGTTTTTAAAGAAAATATATTAAATTTCACAAACCAACCTTCTTCTTTCTTAACTAAAATGGTAAAATTAAGAAAAACATAAGTTCAGAGATTGGTAATAAATTATGGAACAGTTATTTATATTAATCAGTTCTTATGGTTTTCCAATGGTTTTATCTACTGCTGCTCTTTGAAACACTGATTAGAGGTCTTAAAGAATCTATTGATAATTTAATCTTACTCAGCAATATAGAATCAGCTTAGCTCAGAAGAATCAAAACGAAAAGAAAGATCTAGTTAAAAGGGGCAGCCGTCTTTAAAAAAGAGGTTGCAGGAGTAATCAAAAAGTTATTGTATCAAATTTTCCAAATAAGTAATAACATCAATTTTAACTAATTTTGCCTTACAATTTACAATATTTTATCTCATTCACTTGGATTATAATTACAGTATTCATTACAAAAACAAGCTTTTCTTTAATTCATTTTCTGAAAAATAATAACCAGCTGTTTTAATTCATCTGATTTTTTAAATTCATCAAAATAGTCAATAAAAACTTGGTAATTAGATGGGTGAGCATCAATATTAATTTTTTTTGCTCCAGGGATCTTTTCTATTTTTTAAATTTTTTCCAGAGCAAGTCATATAATTCGGGTTCTGTATATAGTTTTTTAGCCATTTTTAACACCTCATTATTTGCTGAGATTAACAATATTTTTTCTTTAAAAGCTGGTGTATATAGGCCGTATCTTAATTTCTAATATTAACTTCCTTGAAGATTTTTATAAATTGATTTTTTAATAAAACCGTTATTTTTGCTTCGGCAGAAGGGTTGTGAAGACCCAAAAGTGAGAATTGTCTTTCTGACTGGAGAACATAATAGCTTTGATTTAATAAATACTGTAACTTTTGTTTTCTTCTGCATTTGGTCTTAAAGGAGCTGAACAATGAAGTTTTTTAGTTCTTATAAATTTTAATTCTGATTATCTTTGAAAACTATTCTAGTAATGTATTAATTTTTTTAAAATTATTATTAAGGGGGGGTTCAGATTGAATATAAATAAATTTAAGATTATTAAATTGGAGCTTTTCATATGAGAAATTTACAATTAATTTTAAAAAGACTAATAGACTTTACTGCTTCATTAATAGGACTGGTTTTACTTAGTCCTATATTTTTATTGATTTCTATAATGATTTATTTTAAATTAGGTTCACCAGTCTTTTTTATTCAAAAAAGACCGGGAAAGAATGAAAAAATATTTAAGATGATTAAGTTTAGAACTATGTTAGATGCTAAAGATAAAGCTGGTAATCTATTACCTGACAAAAAACGTTTAACTTCTTTTGGTAAATTTCTTCGGAGCACCAGTCTGGACGAATTCCCAGAATTAATAA
>JAIPEX010000116.1 GCA_021736945.1 Halanaerobiales bacterium
CAATGTTAAAGGTGGACGCTGTGAAGCTTGTGGCGGCCAAGGGATTAATAAAATAGAAATGCACTTTTTAGCTGATGTGTATGTTCCTTGTGATGTTTGTGGTGGTAAAAGATATAATAAGGAAACTTTAGAAATTAAGTATAAAGGTAAAACAATCGCTGATGTACTTGATATGACAGTCGAAGAAGCGTTGAACTTCTTTGATAAAATCCCTGCTCTCAAACGTAGACTTCAGACCCTCTATGATGTAGGGTTAGGATATATTAAACTTGGTCAGCCTGCTACTACCTTATCAGGTGGAGAAGCTCAAAGAGTTAAAATTTCGACAGAATTAGGTAAAAGAAGTACAGGAGATACACTCTATATGCTTGATGAACCAACTACCGGCCTACATTTTGCAGATGTTAAAAAATTATTGGAAGTTCTACACCGGCTTAGAGAAGGCGGTAATACAGTAATTGTAATTGAACACGACCTTGATGTTATTAAATCAGCTGATTATATAATTGATCTTGGACCTGAAGGTGGAGACCAGGGTGGAGAAGTATTAGCGACCGGTACCCCGGAAGAAATAGCCCAGGCTGAGAATTCCTATACCGGAAAGTTTTTAAAAGGGATTCTAAACTAAAAAGGTGAAAAACTATGAGTGAATATATTGAAGAACAAATCAAACAAATACCAGATAAACCGGGAGTCTATCTAATGAAAGATAGTTCCGGGGAAATAATATATGTAGGGAAGGCCCGTTCTTTAAAAAAACGGGTCCGCTCCTATTTCCGGAAAGGTAACCATAGCTTTAAGACCACGATTATGGTTGATGATATTGAAGATTTCGATTATATAGTAACCGATACTGAAATGGAATCCTTTATATTAGAGGCGAATTTAATTAAAAAACATCAACCCCAGTATAATATTAGGTTAAAAGATGATAAGACCTATCCTTTTATAAAAATAACAACCTATGAGGACTTTCCCCGTATTAAAAAAACACGGGTCGTAAAAAATGATGGAAGTAAATATTTTGGTCCTTTTGCCGATGTAGGTGCTATTTATAAAACTATAAACATTTTAAAAGACCTCTTTAAGTTGAGAAGTTGTAATTATGATATTAGTGAAGAAAAACAACTGGAAAGACCTTGCTTGAATTACTATATAGATAAATGCATGGCTCCCTGTGTAGGAAAGATTAGCAAAGAGGAGTACCATAAGTTAATTGATCAAGTGGTATTATTTCTTTCAGGCCGCCAGAAGAATTTAATAGATAAAATTGAAGAAAAAATGAATACAGCAGCTGAGAACGAAAACTTTGAAAAAGCTGCTCGTTACAGAGATGCTATACAGGCTGTTGAAGAAATATCACGTCAGCAAAAGGTAATGTCAGAAGATGACCAGGACCGCGATATAATAGCTATTAAAGAAGATGGATCGTATTGTGTACAGCTATTACTTGTTAAAAATGGGAAACTTATTGGACAGGAACACTATATATTAGAAGTCCCTGAAGGCGAAGACCAACATGAAGTAATGTCTTCTTTTCTGCAACAGTATTATGAGCAGGCTCCTCAATTGCCTGATGAAATTTTAATAAATACAGAAATTAATAATAGGGAAATTCTTGCTGATAGATTAAAACAACTAAAAGGTAAAAAAGTTGAAATAAAGATCCCTTCTAGGGGTAATAAGAAAAGATTAATTGAGATGGCATTGAAAAATGCCGAACAAAATCTTAAAAAAGATCAAATAAAGCGTAAGTATGAAGAAAAAAGAACTGTAAAAGCAGTTGAAAAATTAAAGGAATATCTTGATTTAAATAAACTACCTCAACATATAGAAGGATTTGATATTTCAAATATCCAAGGTACAGATCCGGTAGCTTCAATGGTAGTTTTTAAAGAGGGAAGAGCGGCTAAAAGTGAATACAGAAGATTTAAAATACAACATGATGAAGGACCTGATGATTTTGCAATGATGAAAGAGGTTGTTTATCGACGTTATAGAAGATTAATCAATGAGGAAAGACCTTTGCCTGACTTGATATTAATAGATGGTGGTAAGGGGCAGTTAAATGCTGCTCAGGCTATTTTAAATGAACTAGGGATAAAAGAAGAGATTGAAATGGTTGGATTGGCTAAAAGAGAAGAAGAAATTTTTAAAGCAAACAAAGATGAACCAATTATACTTCCTAAAAATTCCAATGCACTTCATTTATTGCAGAGAGTCAGAGATGAGGCCCATCGCTTTGCAGTAAACTATCATAGGAAATTAAGATCCAGACGTATAACCCATAGTATGTTGGAACGAGTTCCGGGTATTGGACCTGAAAAAAGAAGAGCGCTTCTTCAGCATTTTAGTTCATTAGCCAAAATAAGAAGTGCAGATGTTCAAAAGCTAAAAGAAGTCAAAGGTATCAGTGATAAATTAGCTCAAGAAATCAGTGAATACCTAGAAAAAAATACAAGAAATATATAAAAACCCTGAGAAATGTCAATTTTACTGTTGACAATCAGGGTTTTTTAAGTTATCATAAATGTGAAATTAATCACATAAAAGGAGAATATAACTTATGGTTGAGGTCAAAATATGTGTTGGAAGCAGCTGTCATTTAAAAGGAGCTCCGGAAGTTGTTGAAAAATTTAAAAGCTTAATTAAAGAAAAAGAATTAGAAGACACTATAAATTTAAAAGCGAGTTTTTGCCAGAACAACTGTACTGCTGGTGTTAATATTACTATAGATGGAACAAAAATATCTAATGTATCTGGTAATGAGGTAGAAAAAATTATTGATCAAAAAATTTTAGGAGAGATTGTGAATGAAAATACTTGATGTAGTAAAAACAAGCTGCAAGGATTGTCATAGATGTTTAAGGAGCTGTGAAGTGGGTGCAATTGGCTTTGATGAACAGGCCTGGATAATAGAAGATAAATGTATATACTGTGGGACTTGTATGAGTGTATGTCCCCAGAACTCAAAAAAGCCATATGATATGAAAGAAAAATTAATGGAATACATAGAAGGTGATCAAAAGGTTATTGTTAGTTTAGCACCTTCATATTTAACCGCTTATCCTGAGATAGAGTGGTTTAATATCATAGGTACATTAAGAAAATTAGGTGTTGATATTATTACTGAGACAGCTCAGGCGGCCGAACTTGTAGCTGCTAAGTTTAATGAAATGATAGGGGGAAGAGAAAAAACCCTGCTTTCAAGTTGCTGCCCATCGATTATTAATTTAATAGAAAAACATTATCCTGAGATGAGAGATTACGTGGCAGATATAGTTTCACCAATGAATCTGCATGCATCTCTTTTAAAAGAGAAGTATGGTGAAAATAGTAAAGTGGTTTTTATAGGACCCTGTATAGCTAAAATGGATGAAATTTCTAATGATAGAACCGATTCAAAGGTTGACTCTGTGATCACCTTTAACCAGTTTAAGACTTTATGTGAAGAAATGGAGATTAACCCGAAAGAATATTCTGATTATAAGATAGATGAAGGATGTGGAAAAATAGGTGGTACTTATCCCTTGGAAAAAGGTGCTGTTAAAGCTTCTGATCTCTTAAAAGAATATAATGATACAGAAATACTATCTGCCAATGGGGTTAAGAGTTGTAAAAAGATATTAGAAGACTTAAAAAAAGAAAAGTTAACTCCCCGCTTTATTGAATTAATGGCTTGTGAAGGCGGTTGTATTAACGGTCCTGGTATTGAAAGCTATGATAGTACAGTAAGTAAAGAGATTAAAGTAAATAGATATGCTGATCAAAAAGAAGTTAAATACAATTCAGATGATATAGTTCAATATATGAATAAGATATCTATAGATAGAGATTATAAAAATAGACAAAAAATATATGAAGAACCTTCAGAAGAAGAATTAAGAGCTATTTTAAAAGATATAGGAAAAGAAAAACCGGAGGATGAAACTAACTGTGGTGGATGTGGATATGATTCCTGTCGAGAAAAAGCAGTAGCCGTTTACCATGGATTAGCTCAAAAGAATATGTGTATACCATTCATGAAATCAAAAGCGGAATCCCTATCACATATAATTGTTGAATCTTCTCATAATGCTATTATAGTTGTAGATAAAAATATGGTAATTCAGGAAATAAATCCGGTTGCAAATGAAATGTTTGGAGATGAAGATTCAACCTGGAATGGAAAAGAGTTGTCGCAATTTATTGATCCCAAATTATTCAAACAAGTCTGGAGTAGCAAGGAATCAATTGTTCACGAAAAGGTTGAATATGATGAGTATAAACTAATTACAGAACAGACAATATTTCCCATTGAGGAATATGGAGTTATTGTAGGAATATTTTCAGATATAACCCAAAGGGAACAACAGAAAAAAAGAGTCCAGGAGATGAAAGAACTAGCAGCAGAAAAAGCTGAGGATGTTGTTCACCAGCAGATGAAAATAGTTCAGGAAATAGCCGGACTATTAGGTGAAACAACAGTTGAGACAAAAACAGCACTACATGAGTTAACTCAGTTAATGCAGGAGGAAAAGTAATGGACCTTGTAATAGATGAGTTTTATAAAAGTATTCCCAAAAAAGGTGAAGAAGTCTGTGGTGATAATGTAGAGATTATTAAAAATGATCAAGAAACAATAGTTGTTTTATCTGATGGATTGGGTAGTGGCATTAAAGCCAATATATTATCAACTTTAACATCGAAAATTACGGTTGGTTTAATAGATAAACAGTTACCGTTGATAGAAATTATAGAAACTTTGATTGCAACTCTACCGATTTGTGAAGTACGAGAAATTGCCTATTCTACACTGGCAGTTTTAAGATTATCCCAAGATGGGAAAGCTCAAATAATAGAAATGGATACTCCCTCAGTATTTCTGGTTAGAGACAATCAAATTAAAGAAATAGAAATGCAAGAAAGAGAGCTAATGGGCAAAAAAATAAGAGAAACAGAAATTCAATTAAGTAGAAGTGACAGAATATTTATGGTTAGTGATGGAGTAATTCATGCTGGAATCGGCGCACTTTTAGATTTCGGAATAGGCTGGCAGGGATTTGCTCGTCACGTTGAAGATGTAGTTGGTCGTTTTAATGATCTAAAAAATATAATAGAAAAATTAGTTGATATCTGTCTGGCATATTATCTGATGGAACCTGGGGATGATTTTACAGTATTGGGTTTGAGTTTTAGAGAAAAACGTAAACTTACCATGTTAAGTGGACCACCGCAAGATCCAAAAAAAGATGAGGAAGTGGTTTTTGAACTATTAGAAGGTCCCGGTCAAAAGATTGTAAGTGGTGGTACTACTGCTCATATAGTAGCTCGCGAATTAAATCAAAAGGTTGAATCCACCTTTGATTATTATGATAAAGATGTACCTCCTTTGATGAAAATTAAGGGGATGGATTTAGTAACAGAAGGATTATTAACTTTAAACAAAGTAGCAGACTATTTAGAAAATCACAAACATGGGCAGCTTTATCCCAAAGGTAAAGATGGAGCTTCCCGTTTGGTCAGAATGCTGCTGGCTAGTGATTATATAAAGATGGTTGTAGGTCGGGCAATGAATGAATCACATCAGAGTTTAAACCTTCCGCTAGAATTAGGGATCAGAACTCAGGTGATGAACAGAATAGCAGGTTGTTTAAAAAAGCTGAACAAAGATGTTGAAATAATTTGGTATTAAAAAGAATGGAGTGATTGTATGAAAAGGTTAACAGTAGAAGTTTGTATTGGAACTCCTTGTTATCTGATGGGAGCTCGAGAATTAATAGATGATATGTCAGAACTACAGAATAAATATGAAGATAAAATAAAATTTAAAACCTTGCACTGTATAGAAGAACGTTGTGAAAAGGCCCCTATAGTAAAAATTGATGGAGAAATATATGAAGAAATGACCCCAGATAAATTACGTGAAATAATATTAAAAAGAATATAAGATTTTTTGAAAGGAGGTCTTAAAATGGCCGGAAATACAGTATCAGAAATAGTAAAAATAAAAAGGAAAATATATATAGAACTTGCTAAACAGGTATTAAATAATGAAATTGAAAAGAATATTTCCCAGATACCATTTAAGATTGCTAAAGAGGATAGTGAAAGGTATAGATGTTGTGTACACAAAGAGAGAACTATTATCGAAGAAAGAATAAAGCTTGTATTAGGATTTGACCCTAAATTACATAAAAACGAAAAACCTGCTGACCTCTTAAAAAAACGAGGTCAGGAAGATTGTTGTGATAATATAGTAAATGTAATTGAGTTAGCCTGTGATAGTTGTCCAATAGATAAATATACGGTTACAGATTCCTGTCGTAATTGTGTTGCTCATAAATGTGTAAATACGTGTCCAGTTGATGCAATAGTTACAATTCAAAATAAAGCATTTATAGACCAGAAAAAATGCATTGAGTGTGGCAAATGTCGTAAGGTGTGTCCTTATGGGGCAATTCATGAGAACATAAGACCCTGTGTAAGGGCCTGTAGTGTTGATGCCTTGACTTCAAATAGCGAACGCAAGGCTAAGATTGATTATGATAAATGCGTCGACTGCGGAAGCTGTATTAGAGCTTGTCCTTTTGGAGCGATAAGTGATAGTACAGAAATAGTTAATGTATGTAGATCGATTAAAAAAGATAAGCAAAAACTTACAGCTTTATTAGCCCCATCTTTTGTTGGTCAGTTTGGAGCAAAAGTTAAGCCTGAAACTATAAAAAGTGCATTAAAAGAAATTGGTTTTGATGAAGTTATTGAAGTAGGTCTGGGAGCAGATCTAGTTGCCTTAGAAGAAAGTAAGGAATTAAAAGAAAAGATTATGGAAGATGATTTTTTACTGAGTTCCTGTTGTCCTTCCTTTAAAAGAACTGTTGAAAAACATTTTGAAAAGTTAAAGCCAA
>JAIPEX010000117.1 GCA_021736945.1 Halanaerobiales bacterium
ACCACTTGAATTTGTCATATAAGTAAAAACTGGAACTAAAACCAAACCTAATATTGCTATTGCTAAAATAATTTCAACTAATGTATAACCCGAATTATTTATTTTTTCCATTATTACTTCCCCCATTCAGGTTAAATAAATAAACCAAGATACCAATTTATTATAATATCACCATATAAAATCATTAAGACAGCACCAAGACTTATAAACGGACCAAAAGGTATACGAGTTTTCCGAGTCATTTTATCTATCAACATCATATATATTCCATAAATAGAACCAAATAATGCACCGATAAAAATTGAAATAAGAGCATACTTCCAGCCAATAAATACACCGATCATACCAATGAGTTTAACATCACCAATTCCCATTCCTTTTTTATATGTTAATGCTATTAATAATAAAATACCTGCTGGTATAATTAAACCAAGTAAAGAATTAATAAAAGAAATATGATTAAATATTAAAGAAAATATAAGACCGAGAGGTATAAACAAAAAAGTAATTTCGTTCGGTATAATTTGATATTTAATATCTATAAATGAAACAGCAATTAAAGAAGTTATAAGTAAAACCAATATAATAAATTCGGAAGTTAAACCATATTTTAGAAATGTAAGTAAAAATAATAAACCAGTTAATAATTCAACTATTGGATATTGTATAGAAATCTTTTCTCCGCAATATCTACATTTCCCTTTAGTAAAAACATAACTAAAAACGGGTATTAGGTCATAGTATTTTAATTTTTTTTTACAATAAGGGCAATGAGAAGAAGGAAAAATTATTGATTTTTTTAAAGGTAACCTATATATAACTACATTTAAAAAACTACCCACAATTAATCCTAATAATATTATTGAAATACTCATAATATTCCCCTTTATAAAATTATTCAGTTAAAATAATGTTATCATTAGTTAATATTGCATATTTTCCTGTTCTATTTCCATTATTATTCAATTCATAAATTTTTAGTGAATAATTATTTGTATCATTATTGAAGCTATCCAGATCATCTAATTCAAATTCATCTGTTAATCTAAAGTCTATTGAACTTTTTTTAAATTTCAATAAATTATTTTTTACTATTGGTAATTTATCTGTTTCTGCTAAATGTAATTTTATTGATTTTTGAAGGGAATATGCAGTACTTTTTAAACTAACATTTTTTGCCTCATTATTTATATTAGCCACTTGTACATAAATAGCTGATGAAATAATTCCTAATATTATTATAACAAACAGTAATTCTACTAAAGAATATCCATGATCTCTAGATAATATTTCTGTAAACTTCATTGTTCATAACCCTTCCCGCATGTTAGAATATTAGATTAAGCTATGATCCATTATATTTTTCAATGGATCATAGCTTTTAACATACTATCCAGAAACAGAAACTCCACTTGGTGTAATTGTAACTATTGCTCCAGTACCCCCAGTACCATCATCTGTGTCTCCAGCTTGTAATTCGACTTCATAACCCTCTCCATCACTTAAATCACCATCAACTACGTTTAGATAATACTCATCTAAATTTACACCTATATCATAATCAGAAGTAAATGTCAATTCATCCCCCCCAAAAGGACCACTACTACCGACATTTGGAAAATTACCAGTATCAGCAATATTCATTTCAATTGCACTTCTTACTGAACTACCACTTGATTTTAAAGCACTTACTCTCGCTTTTTCAGTAACACCTGTTAACCTAGGAATAGCAATAGCAGCTAATATACCAAGCACAGCAATAACAACCAACAATTCAATAAGTGTAAAACCTTTATTATTTACCAACATTTTTCTAAATTTAACCATTTAAGCTCCACTCCTTTTTATTTGTGATATTTTATTTGATTGTACCACAAAAACCTAGAAATATTTACCAATAAGTATTTAACTAATTGATTAAAATTACCTTGAAATTAGTCCACTTAATACCTTATAATCATTGTTATGACAAGGATTATGTGATATAATTAAAGTAACATATCCCAATAAATGAGGTGCTTTTATATGTGGACTAAAAATAGTTTTCAACAGATGTCATTTGATGACACTGTAACAAATATGCCGAATTATCTTAAAGACTTTCTCAAAGACAGCTGGGCTCATACTTTTCAAAAAATAATCTTCCCAGCTATTAATGAAGATAGATTTGCGGTTTTATATAGTAAAAAACCTTCTCGACCTAATTCTCCAGTAAATGTAATCATTGGGGCATTGATTTTAAAAGAAGTATTTGGGCTTTCTGATGTTGAACTATTAGGCTCTATTTACTTTGATGATAGGTTTCAATATGCTTTACGCTTAACTAGCTTCGATAAACCGCCGGTTTCTATCAATACCTTTAGTAATTTTAGAGCTAGAGTTTATGAGTATGAAGAAGAAACTGGTATCGATTTAATAAAAGAAGAAGTAGAAAGTCTTTCTAATCTTATCGCTGAAACACTTGAAATTAGCGATGAGAAAATCCGGGTAGACTCCTTTATGGTTGCTTCTTCCAGTAAAAACATGTCCAGAATAGAGTTGGTTTATACAGTCAATGCCAACTTAATTAAAAAATTAAAAGAACTGGACAAAAAAGCAATACCTGAAAGTTGTCTTGCTTATCTTAAAAAGGGACATAAGAAAGAAACTATTTACAAAACTAGAGATAAAGATATCGAAACCAAACTGGAATTCTTAATGAAACACTCTCAGATGTTATATAGAGCCTCTTTAAGAAGTTCTTCCAGTATTGAAAAAACAGAAGAATTTAAGACCCTAAAAAGAATGCTGGGCGAACAAACTGACAATGATGATTTCGATAAACTTAATCCCGGCGAATTAAAGATAAAAGACGGGCAGAACCTAAAATCAGATATCTTGCAAAACCCCAGTGATCCTGATGCAACTTATCGTTTAAAATACGGACCTAATATCGGCTACACGGCCAATATGGTAGAAGTATTTGATGAGGATCACAGTGTCGTTATAGATTATGATTTAAAGCCCAATATATATAGTGACCAAAAGTTTAGTAAAGATACTATTGGAAAATTAGATGTTGATAAAAAACTCAAAAATCCGCTCAAAATGTTAGTAGATGGTGCTTACTTCACTCTTGAACTAGCCGAATTAGCTATACAAAAGGGTATTGAATTAATACCCGGAGAACTAGTTGGCAGAAAAGAAAGTGAAGCTAAATTAAGTTTTGCAGAGACCTTTGAGGTTAATGATGATAATCTGATAACTGAATGTGTTAACGACCAAAAACCTTATTTAAGTGAGTATGATGATGAAAAAGAAGTCTTTACTGCCAAGTTTACTAAAGAGTCCTGTTCAGGTTGTAATTTCAAAGAACAATGTAGAATTAAATTTCAAAAGAAAGCTAATACTGTTAGGTTTGATAGAGACAGATATCAAAGAGATAAAATTAGAGAAAAAATGGACACCAAAGAATATGTTGAACTGACCAACCAGAGAGCAGGGATAGAAGGCTTACCTTCTGTGTTTAGAAGGAAGTATGATGTTGATAATATGCCTGTCCGGGGTGAAGTGCGCTCAAAATTCTACTTTGGATTCAAAGTAGTAGCCGTTAATTTTAAAAGACTACTAAATAGTCCGGTAGTGGTCACTTGATAAAGTCTATACCTGTCTATTTTTATATTTTTTATCATGTGAAGTTAATTAGTTGGATATTTACTAAATTTATTCAGTTTCAAGTGTTTGTTTTTGTGTTGCAATCTTTATTTAACTTATAAATAATCTAATCTTAACTCTAAATTTATAAATCTAATAGTCCATATATATTTTAATGGATATATTCCCTGCTACTCACCTCCTCTATATATTTAGGACTTAATATAGGAATTACATGTAAGTATACATATCAAACATCGGCATTACGATTGATATTACTACAAAGCCTACGACAACAGCTAAGAAAACAATTATAACAGGCTCGATGATAGATACTACCCCTTCTACACTTCGATCTACTTCTCTATCATAAAACATTGATACCTTTTCTAACATACTGGACATTCCACCAGTTTCTTCCCCAACTTTTATCATGTGAACTAATAATTTTGGGAATTCCTCTCTTTTTTCAAGAGGGGCAGAAAGTGTTGATCCTTCTCTTACCTTAATTCTGGCTTCTGTTAAAGCTTTTTGATACAACTTATTTCCTACAACATCTTCCACTATCGTTAATGATGCTAATAAATCTACACCACTAGAAAGTAATACTGCTAACGTACTGGAAAACCTTGAAAGATAAATTTTCTGCATCATCGTACCAACCTGTGGAATTTTTAATATCAATCTATCAGTCCTCAGTTTACCTTCCGGTGTTTTACGATAGTTTCGAAATGCAAAATATAGTGCTACTAAAATTAAACCAACTAACCACCAGTAACTTTGTAAGAAACTACTTGTTCCAATTAAAATTCTGGTCGGTAATGGTAATTCAGCTCCTAAGTCAGAGAACATACTAACAAAAGTAGGAACTACATTTGTTAATAAGAAGAGTACTACTAAGATTGCAATTACCATAATTGTAACCGGGTAGTATAAAGCTGATTTTATTTTACCCTGTAATTCATCCTGTTTTTCATAGTGGTTTGCAATTTTATCTAAAACATCTCCGATTATACCTCCGGTTTCACCGGCCTTTACCATCTGAACAAACAATTCCGGGAAAACATCGGGATGTTTAGCAAGTGACTCTGACAAATCAGAACCAGTTTCAATATCTTCAGTTACAGCAATTATTGTCTCCTGTAATTTAGGATGGTCGATTTGATCTCTTAGGATATCAAGTGCATCAATAATACTA
This sequence comes from Halanaerobiales bacterium, assembly GCA_021736945.1. Lineage (GTDB taxonomy): Bacteria > Bacillota > Halanaerobiia > Halanaerobiales > M55B127 > M55B127. The sequence goes on from JAIPEX010000117.1 coordinate 4,832, forward strand.
ATGCCTGAATTTATCATCGCTGAAAACTGTCTGGCAAAAACTGCAAGATCGTTTAGTTTTACTTTTTTTTCAAAGAGACTAATATTACTTAAATCAAAACCTTCTCTTTTTCTTTTAATATTTAAAATATAATAGCCTTTTTTTCTTAAATTAGAAGCCAACATACTTTCATTTTCTGCTTCTAAAGTGCCATCTATTTTTTCTCCATTTTGGGTTTTTACCTCATACTCAAACATTGGAGCCAACTTAACCAACTCCCCTTTTTATATTTAATAACTGGCTTCTCTTGAAAGTCTTTTTTCTACGTACTTTCTATTATCTGCTCTTCTAAGAAGGATATCTTTACTGATTGTACCTTGATTAAATAAATCTAATAAGTAGTTATCTCTAACTACCATTCCATACTTACTACCAGTCTGCATAATAGATTTCAACTGATGACTTTCTCCTTCACGAATTACGTTTTTAACAGCTGGAGTACCAATTAAAATACCAACTGCTCCAACACGACCACTGCGGTCAGCTCTAGGTAGAAGCTGTTGTGATATAACACCATTTAATGTAGAGGCTAACTGAATTCTAACCTGTTCCTGTTGGTGTGGTGGAAAGACATCAATAATACGATCTATAGTAGCTGGTGCACTGTTGGTGTGAAGTGTTGCTAATACCAAGTGACCAGTTTCTGCTGCCTCTAAAGCAATTGAAATAGTGTCTAAGTCACGCATCTCACCGACAAGTATTACATCGGGATCTTCACGTAAGGCTGATCTAAGTCCATTAGCAAAACTCTTTGTATCTACTCCCACTTCTCTTTGATGTACTATACAGTTACGGTGGGAATGCAAGTACTCGATTGGATCTTCTAATGTTAAAATATGTTTTGCTTTTTTCTCATTAATTTCATTAATCATTGCTGCTAAAGTTGTGGACTTACCACTACCGGTTGGACCGGTACATAATACTAAGCCCATTCTCATTAAAGCTAATTTCTTTAAGGTGTTGGGATAACCCAACTCATCAACTGTAGGAATCTCCTGAGGAATAACTCTCATTGCAATTCCAATTGATCCCCTTTGTCTATATATATTGACCCTAAATCTAGAAACTCCTGGTACACTGTAAGAAAAATCCACTTCTCCTTTTTCTTGGAACTGTTTATAAAGGTCATCACTTAGCATTTCTTTTGTTATTTCTTCTAAATCTTCAACTTCTAATTCTCTTGGATATTCCTGATAAATCTGTAAATTACCATTATAGCGAATAATAGGTTTAGATTTCACTGTAAGGTGTAAATCAGAAACACCATCTCTGTCTACAACATTTGTAAATAATTGTTCCATTTCCATAATCTTTTCCCCCTTAAACAATTACACGGGCGAGCTCTTGATAAGATGTAAGACCCTGTTTAACTTTTTCAATCCCATCATGTTTTAAGTCAACCATACCTTCTTCTAAAGCATAATGTTTGATGTCGATTTCATCTTCACCCTTCACAATCATCTTTTCAATTTTATCATCAACAGTTAAAATTTCTTGAACTGCTAACCTTCCTTTATAACCTGTATCATTACACTTTTTACAACCATGTGGTTTATATAAAGTGGTACCTTCTTCTAAGTCCATAAACTCTCTTTCTTCAATTCCTGCTTCATAAGGCTCTTTACAGTTATTACATAATCTTCTGACCAATCTTTGGGCCATTGAGCCAATAACAGTAGAAGCAACCAAATATGGTGGAATCCCCATATCTACTAAACGAGTCACTGAACTAACCGAATCATTGGTGTGTAATGTACTTAAAACTAAGTGACCTGTTAAAGCAGCTCTAACGGCAATTTCAGCAGTTTCTTCATCACGAATCTCACCTACCATGATAATATCTGGATCCTGTCTTAGAATAGATCTTAATGTATTAGCAAATGAAAGTCCGA
>JAIPEX010000118.1 GCA_021736945.1 Halanaerobiales bacterium
TCCCACCCTTGTTTATGCAATTCAGGAAGGTAGGACTATCTATAACAATCTTAAAAAAACAGTTATTGCTTCTTTAACCAGTAATGGTGGTGAGTTAACAGTTGTTCTTTTAGGCTTATTAGGCGTCTCATTATTTAACTTTCCAGTTCCAATATTAGCAATTCAGATACTCGCTATTGACTTACTAGCAGAGATACTACCTTTAACTGCTTTTACCTTTGATCCAGGTTCGAATGATATTATGAAGTCTCCACCTAGAAAACAAGATGAGCATATTGTAAATAAGAGATCATTTTCTGAAATCGCACTTTTTGGTTTATTAATGGGTGGGCTCGCTTTTTTGAATTTTTATCTATTTAATAATAGGATGGGTATTAATATTACTGAGAACCATCAACTTTATCCAAGGGCAACAACAATAACTTATTTAGTTATTGCCTTTACTCAATTAACAAATATTATATCTAGAAGGTATAGTAAAGTAACTATATTTAATAAAAACTTTTTTTCTAACAAAAAGATGTTATACTCTTTAATCATATCGGTATTAATGATTGTGGTTGCAATTTATACACCGTTTATCAATCAATATTTAGGTTTTGCTCCTATCTACTTAATTGATTGGCTTTATATTATAGGATCTGCCATTATTTTCTTAGCAGCTCATGAAATACTAAAAATATATAAAAGGAGTAAGACTGCTAATATAAAAAATTGAGGAGGTAAAAAAATGAATGTAAAAAAAGTAGGAGAAGTTTACAGTTGTAGTGTATGTGGTAATGTTGTTGAAGTAAAAGAAGTAGGTGGCGGCGAATTAGTTTGTTGTGGTCAACCAATGGATTTAGAGAAGTAGTAATAATTAATACCCCTGTTTGAGTGCAGGGGTATTAACTATTATAAAAATATAATATAAGGAGCTAAAAAATTGACTGTAAAAAAAGACACATTAAAGATGAAAAATTGGGCTGTTGTTGGAGCTACTAATAAAAAGGAAAAGTATGGTTATAAGATAGTTAAAATTCTTAATGAAAATGATTATAATGTATTTCCAATTAATCCTTCTTTAGGTGATATTGATGGAATTAAAGTATATAAGAACTTATCTGAGATTAAAGAAGATATAGATGTTGTTGACATGGTTGTAAACCCACAGATTGGTAAAATTGTAATGAAAGAGATAAACAAATTAGGTATAAAAAATGTCTGGTTACAACCAGGAACCAGAAGTGATGAAATCAGAGAATATGCAAAAGAAAATGATATTAATATTGTAGAAAGTTGTATTTATGCGACTTTAAAGTAGTTTTTAATTTAGACTGCTTATCTTTAAAATGACTACCTATATTGGGAGGATATTAAATTGTCTAAATATATATTGGCAATTGATCAGGGTACGACCAGTACTCGTGCCTTTATCTTTAATCAAGATGGAAAGATTATTAATAAAGCACAAAAGGAGTTTACTCAGTACTATCCTAAACCGGGTTGGGTTGAACATGATCCAGAAGAAATCTGGAACTCAACGATTGGTGTAATTAATAAGGTAATAAAAAAGGCTAAAATAGCTTTTGGTCAAATTGACTCAATTGGAATTACAAATCAAAGAGAGACAACCATTTTGTGGGATAAAAATACTGGTGAACCCTTATATAATGCGATTGTTTGGCAGTGTAGAAGAACCTCAGATATTTGTAAAAATTTAAAAAACAATGGGCTTGAATCAAAGTTTAATCAAAAAACAGGCCTTGTTCTTGATCCATATTTTTCAGGTACTAAGATTAAATGGGTATTGGATAATGTTGAAGGTGCAAGAAAGCAAGTAAAATTAAATAAAATACTATTTGGAACAATAGATACATATCTTATCTGGAAATTAACTGGAGGAAAAGTCCATATAACAGATTATACAAATGCTTCTCGAACCCTGTTATATAATATTCATGATTTAAACTGGGATCAAGAACTATTAAAAATATTAGATATACCAGAAAATATTTTACCTAAAGTGAGATCTTCTAGTGAGATTTATGGCTATACAGATAAAAATATATTTATGGGTGAAAATATTCCTATAGCTGGAATTGCAGGAGATCAACAGGCTGCAACCTTTGCTCAGAACTGTTTTGAGCAGGGAATGACTAAAATAACTTTTGGTACTGGGGCTTTTCTTTTAATGAATACAGGTAATAAACCTGTTTATTCAAAAAATGGCCTGTTAACAACAATAGCCTGGGGTTGTAAAGATGAAATTATTTATGCATTGGAAGGAAGTATCTTTAATGCTGGTTCTGCTATTCAGTGGTTAAGAGATGAACTTCATCTAATCGATGGTGCAGCAGATTCAGAATACTTTGCAAAAAAAGTCGAAAGCTCTGATGGAGTTTGCTTTATTCCTGCTTTTACAGGCCTGGGAGCGCCTTATTGGAACCCAGAAGCTAGAGGAACTATAGTAGGATTGACAAGAGGAAGTAGTAAAAATCATATTATTAGAGCCACCTTAGAATCTTTAGTTTATCAAAGCAAGGATTTAATTGAAGCAATGTTGGAAGATTCTGGGCTGAACTTAAAAGATATTAAAGTTGATGGAGGAGCTTCTGCAAACGACTTTTTAATGCAGTTTTTGGCTGATATGACAAATACCCTTGTTGAAAGGCCTATAAATACTGAAACTACAGTTACTGGGGCAGCATATTTGGCTGGTCTTGCTACTAATTTTTGGCCAACCTTTGATCATATTAGGGAAAAAAGGCAAATAGAGAATATTTTTCAGCCTGATATTAGCAATCGAATTAGAGATACGAAATACAAAGGCTGGAAAAAAGCTGTTAAAACTGTACTATATTCTACTAAACTATAGTTTAACTAATATGATAAGGATATTAAAAAATGTAGTTATATTAGTCTAAAAATGAAAATACAGTTTATAAAAAACTTTTAAAAGACGTTTTTAGTACTAATTAATATTAAAAATAAATGGATATATTATTACTTAAAATAAAAGTATATATTTAATCTAGAAAAAATAAGTGACCTATTTGATGCCTTAGAGATCATATTTTGTAACTTGCATTAAATAGGTTTTTATCATTATAAAAATATTGATAGTTCTATTAATTAAAAATCTTACATTATCGTTTTATTTAGTAAAAATAATATACTTTTATAAGAATTATGTCTTTAACCTTACATTTAAAGCCGAGGTTTACTTTTAATTTAAAAATATCAGTTATACACCATCAGTTTAATCAAAAAATTATTCAAGGTAATAAAAACTCGAAGAAAAATTGAAATATAGCATAGGTATTGTTTTAGCTAGATAAATTAATATGAATTTAAAAAACCAGATAGATCTATTAACACAATCTACTTTATTGAATAGATGAGGCTATCATATTTTACGATCTTAATTATAGTAATAAGAAAACAAGATTTCTCTTAATATTTTAAGCAGAGCAACCCTATAGGTAAAATATTAAATTTTTTGAGTTTAAAAGCATTAATAATTGTTTTAATGTAATAGCATTATGAATAGTTTTAGAATAAATTTTAATAAATTAAAGATAGAAATTAAGTCTAAATTCACAAGGATAAAAAAGTATAACTTTGTTTTTTTGCAGTTTTAATAATTTTTACAAGGAAAATAGACTCATCTGTTGAATATAGTTATTAATAGATTTCAGTCCGTTCTTTTTGTTTTATGCACTTTACTATATTTAATAAAAGTGAGCTAATAATTTGAGTCATAATTTTTATTATTTTTTATTTTTATTTTACTATTTTGTGTTACTGATAGATTCATATTACTTAAAAATAAAGAAAATGCACAGTTTTAAACCTAATTTTTTTATTTTACAAGGTTTAGGTGTATAAATAGAGAGAAACTTTTGACAATACGTTATTTAATTGAGAGGTGTAAAAATGAAAAATATATTTTTTAATAAATCAAAAGATTTAGAAAACAAAATAGACATCTATCTTGATACAGTTAATGAATCTGTATTGATTTTCAAAAGAGATCTAAGCCGTTATATTGATGGACAAATAGATATCTTTGAAGAAGAAAAAGAAGAAATTAATGAGGTAGAAAATAAGGCTGATGAGCTGCAAAATGAAATTAAACATAATCTATATGAATATATGTTAATACCTGAATCACGTGGTGATGTATTGACCTTATTAGAAAGAGTTGATAATATAGTTGATCATGTAAAAAAAATAATTCATCAAATATCAATAGAAAAACCATATATACCTGAAAATATTAAAAGTGATTGCTCAGAACTTATTGAACTTGTTACAAATAGTGTAAATAGTTTAGTAAAATGTATACGATCATACTTTAAAAACCTAACTATGGTTGATGATTATGTAAACAAGGTTCACTTTTATGAGCATGAGGCAGACAAAGTGGAAGAGAGAATTAAAAGAAAGGTTTTTAATAATTATGAGTTCAAGGAGTTTAGTAAAAAGGTACATTTAAGATACTTTACAGAAAAGATTGCTGTACTAGCAGATGAATCAGAAACAATTAGTGAACTTGCTTCAGTTGCAGCTATTAAACGACGGATATAGTAAAATTATATTTTGGAGTTGATAAAATATGTTGAGTACTCTGTTTTTTATGTCCAGTGGTCTTTTCTTAGGCTGGTCGCTGGGTGCCAATGATGCTGCAAATATATTTGGTACAGCTGTTGGAACCAGAATGATAAAGTTTAAAACAAGTGCAGTTATAATCACAGTATTTGTGATTATTGGTGCTGTAATAAGTGGTGGTGGTGCTTCCCAAACATTAGGTACTTTAGGTCAGGTTAATCAGTTAGCAGGTGCTTTTGTAGTTGCTTTAGCAGCAGGATTAACTGTTTTATGGATGACTAACTTAGGTTTACCGGTCTCTACATCTCAGTCGATTGTAGGAGCAATAGTTGGTTGGAATATATTTGCCAGCTATAGTACAGATATGCAGGTCCTCACTAAAATTATTGGAACCTGGATTTTATGTCCGATTCTATCTGCATTTTTTTCTATCTTATTTTATATAATAATTAGTAAATTTTTAAATAAATACAAAATACATCTATTAACTATCGATAGATATACCCGTTTGAGTTTGATTATTGTCGGTGCTTTTGGAGCTTATAGCCTGGGTGCTAATAATATTGCTAATGTAATGGGAGTTTTTACAAACACTATTAATATATCTTCAATCAATATACTTGGAATATTTACTTTAAGCGGAACTCAACAGTTGTTCTTTTTAGGTGGTATTGCCATTTCAGTTGGTGTGTATACCTATTCTAAAAAAGTTATGGTAACTGTAGGAAAGGATATATTTAAAATTTCACCGGTTGCAGCTTTAATTGTCGTCCTTTCACATTCAATTGTACTGTTTTTGTTTGCATCTGAAGGCTTAAAATATTGGCTTACAAATTTGGGGTTACCTTCATTACCTTTAGTTCCTGTGTCCAGTTCACAGGCTGTTGTCGGAGCTGTGATTGGTATTGGGCTAATAAAGGGGGCACATAACATAAACTATAAAGTGTTAGGAAGTATTAGTTTGGGTTGGATTGTTACCCCTATAACTTCAGCTATTATTTCATATTTAACTTTATTTTTCATGCAGAATGTTTTTATGTTTAATGTTTATTAAAAAAAGTAAACAGGTGGTAATAATGAATATATTAAATGATATTGAACTATTTATATTAGATATGGATGGAACTATTTATTTAGGCAATCAATTAATAAAAGGTTCAAAAAAGTTTTTAAATTATTTAGAAAAAAACAATAAAAAACATGTATTTTTAACAAATAACTCTTCTAAAAACCCTCTTGATTATAAAGAAAAGTTATCTAAATTAAAAATAGAGGTTAATTTAAAAAATATAGTAAGTTCAGGAAAGGTAACTGTTAACTATCTTAAAGAACTGTTATCTAAAGATAAAAAAAACATTTATCTTGTTGGAACTAAGTCATTAGAAAATGAGTTCAAAATTGAAGGTTTTAATCTGATTAATGATATTGAAAATAATAAAGTAGACTGTCTTGTTTTAGGTTTTGATACTTCTTTAACCTATCAAAAGCTTTTTGATGCCCATCAGTTAATAAATCAAGGTGTAAAATATATTGCAACTAATCCTGATTTAGTTTGTCCACTAGAAAATGAACGCTCGATGCCGGATTGTGGTTCAATCATAAAACTCTTAGAGGCCTCAACAGGAAAAACTCCGCTTGTTGTAGGTAAACCTAATAGAATAATGATCGACTATATATCAAAACAGTTTGCTGTTAATCGAGATAAGATAGCAATTGTGGGGGATCGAATCTCTACTGATATAAAGATGGCTAAAAATTCCAATATAATAGGTATCTTAGTTTTATCAGGTGTAACAAAGTTAAAAGATATAAAAGGTAATGAAATCAGACCAGACTTTGTATTTGATGGTATCAATCAAATTAGAGAAACAATTGGAGGCTAATTAAATGAAGATCTTAGCACATCGAGGTGATTCTTTTAGGTATCCTGAAAATACAGCTTTAGCTTTTAATGCCTTAAAAGATCTAAATCCTGATGGAGTCGAGTTTGATGTACAGTTAACAAAAGATAATCAGGTAGTTGTAATTCATGATGAAACTATTGATAGAACCTCCAATGGATCTGGCTATATTAAAGATTATAAGCTTAAGGAGTTAAAAAAGTTTAACTTTGCTTCT
>JAIPEX010000119.1 GCA_021736945.1 Halanaerobiales bacterium
CTTCACGTTTGTTGAAAACATCTAACTTGAGTTTGGCTTTGTAATTACCATAAAGTTCTAAGTCCTCTTTGTCTAAACCAAGTTGTTGGGCAATCTCGATTATTGGTTTCATTTCTGCTTCTTGTGCTATTTGAATATCGCTTTTCAAATTATCTTCCCCCTATTAGTTTATTAAATATTTTTATCATTATATTAATTCTTGATAATAATGTAAATTCCTTTATATAAATTAAAAAATATTAAATTAAATTAAAAAAGTGCCAGCTATATAACTGACACTTAATTTTATAAGAGTTATTATAAGAGGGTTTTATTACCTCATTATAATTTAACCCTTAAATTATATTTAATTTTCCTTTTTATTATCAGAATTTATTTCTTCCGACTCTACTTCATCTTCTTTTTCTTTTTTCTTTTCTTTTTTTTCCACAATATATTCGACTTCTTTTTGACTAGTACTCTTATTTACAGAATCATTTAGATTATTTTCGTCCTCTATATTTTCTGTTTCATCCTTTTGACTAGTCTTTTCTTCAGTTTCCTCATTATCACTGATTTCTTCTGTTTTTTTGTTTTCTGTTTTCCCATATTCATCTTCTTCAGTAAGCTCTTTATTATCAATTAATTTATGAATCTGTTTTGCGTTTAATGTTTCTTTTTCTTTTAGAGCTTCAACTATTCTTTCAACAGCATCTCGATTTTCTTTTAATAAGTTTTGTGCCTTTTCATAACAATATTCAATAATAGATCTGACTTCACGATCTATTTCTGCTGCCACTTTTTCACTATAATTTCTACTTCTAGAAATATCTCGACCTAAAAACACTTGTTCATCATGCTTTTGTCCTAAGGTTAAATGGCCTACTTTGTCACTCATACCATATTCGGTCACCATTGCGCGAGCTATTTTAGTGGCTCTATCAAGATCATTTTGAGCACCAGTACTAATATCTTCTAAAAAGATATCTTCAGATGCTCTACCTCCAAGTAAAGCAGTTATTTTATCAAATAGTTCACGTTTAGTCATAAAGTTTTTATCATCTTCAGGTAGTGGAATGGTAAAACCACCGGCACTACCTCTTGGAATAATAGAAACTTTATGTGTGCGGTCTGCGTTTTCTAGCAATTCACCTAAAAGAGCATGACCTGTTTCGTGATAAGCAACTAGATTCTTTTCTTTATCATTTATAACTCTGCTTTTCTTTTGGGGGCCTGCAATGACACGATCAATGGCATCATCAAATTCTACCATTGTAATTATATCTTTATCTCTTCTTGCTGCTAAGATAGCTGCTTCATTTGCTAAGTTTTCCATATCTGCTCCTGTAAAACCAGGAGTTCTTCTAGCTAATACTTCCATATCTACACTATCATCAACAGGTTTATTTTTAACATGAATTTCCAAGATAGCTTCTCTTGCCCTACGATCTGGTCGATCCACAACAACTTGTCTATCAAATCTACCGGGTCTTAGTAAAGCAGGATCTAATATATCTGGCCTATTTGTTGCCGCCATTAATATTATTCCTTCATTAGGTTCGAAACCATCCATTTCAACCAATAGTTGATTTAATGTTTGTTCTCTTTCATCGTGACCACCGCCTAAACCGGCTCCACGTTGCCTACCAACAGCATCTAATTCATCAACAAAAATAATACATGGCGCATTATCTTTACCTTTTTCAAATAAATCTCTTACTCTAGAAGCACCTACACCAACGAACATTTCAACAAAATCAGAACCACTAATAAAATAAAAAGGTACTCCGGCTTCACCTGCAATTGCACGAGCCATTAAAGTTTTACCAGTACCAGGAGGTCCTACTAAAAGTACTCCTTTAGGCACTTCTGCTCCTAAACGAGCAAACTTTTTCGGGTTCTTTAAAAATTCAACTACCTCCTGTAATTCTTCCTTAACTTCTTCATAATTAGCAACATCGTCAAACGTTACTTCCTTTTTATTTTCATTTAATTTTGCCTTGCTTTTACCAAACGACATCATTTTACTTCCGCCGCCCTGCATTCTCTGCATAATGAAAAACCAGGCAACAATTAATATTACTATTGGAAGAATATATCCTAAAATGCTCATCCACCAAGGAGCACTAGGTTGTGGTTCGGTCTGAATATTTACGTTCGCCGATCTCAGTTCTTGCATTATCACCGGTATTGATTCTGGGGGCACTGGTACAGAAAATTCTTGCCCATTAAGAGTTCCGGTGACTTCCTCATTACCTATAATTTTTACTTGAGCTATATTTCCACTTTCGATTGCTTGCAACATATCTGAATAACTAAAATTTTCTAGAGTTTGAGGAGACTGCTGCATAAAAAATTGAGCAACAAGTATTGAAATCGCAATTAATAGTAGATAAAATCCTATATTTTTTATAAACTTTTTCAAATTACAGTTCCTCCCTTCCTACAAATATACCCATACAGTAAAATATTATAACATAAGTCAATAGCTTTGTAAATAAATAAGACTAAGTGTACAATTCTTTCTTTAATACACCTATATACGGCAAATTTCGGTATTTTTCTTTGTAATCTAATCCATAACCAACCACAAACTTATCAGGAACTTCAAAACCATTAAAATCAGCAGAAACTTCTTTTTCTACTCTTCTGTCAGGTTTATCTAATAATGTCGCTACTTTTAGGGAAGCAGGTTCACGTGTTTTCAATAAATCTATAACATGTTTTAAAGTTAAACCTGTATCCATAATATCCTCTATTATTAAAACATTCCTACCTTCTATATTCTCTTCCAGGTCTTTTATTATTCTTATCATTCCTGATGAAGAAGTTCCTTCATAGCTAGAAACATCCATAAAATCAAAAACAACCGGTAGATTTATTTCTCTTGCAAGATCTGACATAAATAATACCGCACCTCTTAAAACACATAACATTATTATATCATCATCTTCATTATAAGCTTTAGTTATTTCTTCTCCCATTTCCTTAATTCTATCCTGAATTTGTTTTTCAGTTAAAATCACTTCTGAAATATCATTATTATGAACATGTTCTTCTTCCATTTTACTTTTAGTCCTCCTTTTGATATTTAATTAGAATTGTTTTTTTACTTTCTTTTTCTAGTTTGAATTGTTCAGCCATTCTATATCCACATATCCATATTAAATTTTCTTTCCCATCAAAAACAATTGGAATTTTATCCCTCATGTAATCTGGAACTTTATTATCAATAAAAAAATCCTTCACCTTTTTATGCCCTACCATTCCTAATGGAATAAAAGTATCACCATCTCTGCGATTTCTAACTTTTAAAGGAAAATCAACTTTATTAAAATCTATTAAACATAAATTATCTTCTTTATAATTCCGCCAATTTAGTCTTTCAGGTATAATCTTTACACTTATCTTTTGATTATAAGGTAATAAGTATTCCCCCTCATTTTCTATTAATTTTGAATACTTTTCGATTTTAGAAAAAGAACCTTTAATAATAATTAATTTTTGATAAGAAATCTTTATATTAATATTATCGGGTAAATCTAATAAATCTCCCGTATTATTAGATTCTATAAAATTAATTATATCATTATAGTGCTTATAATAAAAATTATCTATATTACCTTTTAATTTTGTTAAAATTATATTGATTATTCTTTTAATTAAAGTAGGATGTAAATTCTTCATCTTTTTTAAATCAAGTATGTACTTTTTTTCATCTTTTTTAATTAATATTTCTTTAAACTTTTTTTCACTATAGTGTTTTATAAAGTTAAAATCTTCTTTCACAGTCTCAGTCATTCGTGTAATGACTTGTTTAACATTAGGATTTATTTGGTTTTCAATTAAAGGTAAAATATTATTCCTGATTCTGTTTCTACTATACAAATCACTTTCATTACTTGGATCATAAACAGGCTCAAGGTTATTACTTTTACAATAATCAATTATTTCAGACCTAAAAAATATCAACAAAGGATGTATGATTTTCATTCCATCAATAGTAATATTATCTTCTATACCTTTTAAACCTTTCATACCACAACCTCTAAAAATATTTAACAAAACAGTTTCTACTAAGTCATCTTTATTATGAGCCAATCCTATTTTATCAATTTCTTCATTTTGAAAAATTTCTTTTAAATATTTAAATCTTATTTCCCGTGCACCTTCTTCAGGAGACAAATTGTTATTCTCAACATATTTAGGAACATCATGTGTTTTGATAATAGTTTTTATAGCTTTTTTTTCACAAATTTTTCTTACATATTCTGCTTCTTCACTGGCTTTTTCTCGAAATAAATGATTTAAATGAAATACTATTATTTCAAGATTAAAATCATCCCTAATACTAGTAAATAAATCTAACATAGTAAGGGAATCTGGTCCCCCAGATACCCCTAATAATAATCTATTATTATTGTTAGATATTAAATTCTTATTTTTTAAATTTTTTTTAAAACGTTCTCTAATATCCCGCATAAAAACTCAATATCCTTCCTTTTCCACTTCTATTTAAATATTCAATATTAAATTGATATATCCTTCTCAATTGAAAAAGGAATTAAATATTGCTTACTTTTGGATCAATTTCATCTCTTAACCAATCCGAAATCAAATTAAGACTAAATACAATTGCCATTAAAGTCAAACCTGGAAATACTATTAACCACCACTTGCCAGCATATAGATAATTTCTCCCCTGGGATATAAGCATCCCTAAAGAAGGCTGAGTAACTGGAACACCAACACCTAAAAAACTCAAGGTGGCTTCTAGCATGACCGCTATACCAAAATCAACTGCCCCTACAACTAATAAAGGAGATACAGCATTGGGTAATACATGCTTAAAAATAGTTCGTAAATGGGTACCCCCAATTGCCTTACTAGCTAAAACATATTCTTCTTCCTTTACTGAAAGAACTTCTCCTCTTATTGTCCTGGCATATTGAACCCAGTCAGATATAACTATAGCTAAAATCACCAATAGAATACTGCTATGTCTAAATATTCCTAATAATAACATTGCAATTAATGTTTTAGAAAAAGATAATACAGTATCAGCAGAACGCATTACTATAGAATCAAATATTCCTCCAAAGTAACCGGCGAATAAACCAATAGCTCCTCCAAAAATTCCTGAAAAAGTGACTACACTTATTCCTACAATAAAAGAGGTTCTACTACCATATAAGATTGTACTAAATATATCTCTACCTTGAACATCTGTGCCTAAAATAAAGGGGGCTTTGCCACCTTCCATCCAAATAGGTGGAAGTAATGAATCCCCTAAACTTAATTTATCCATAGCATAGGGATCTTGGGGAGCTATCAGAGGGGCAAACATTGCTCCTAGAAAAAGTATAGTTATTACTATTAAGGCACCTACTGCTAGTGGCTGACTAACAAAATGTTTAAATATTTTTGATTTTCGCAACTCATTTATTTTACTAAACATATTATCATCACCTACTTATATCTTATTTTGGGATTTAAGAAAGCATATGAAATATCAACAATGACATTTAAAAATACAACTATTAAAGCCACTATAATTACATATGTTGCAACTACAGGGAAATCACTTTCATATAATGAGTTTAAAAGTAAATTTCCTGCTCCTGGCCATTGAAAAATGCTTTCTGTTACTATTGCAAAACCTATTAACTGTCCAAATTGAAGTCCTATCATTGTTACCACAGGAATAAGTGCATTACGTAAAGCATGTTTAAACAAAACCATTCTTCCTCTTAATCCTTTTGCCCAAGCTGTTCTTATATACTCTGCACTTAATACTTCTAACATAGCACCTCTGGTTATTCTAAATAGTAATGCCATTTGAAACATACCTAAGGTAAAAGCAGGTAAGATAATATGTTTCCAACCGTCTATTGTCAGTAAACCGCTTCTCCAGAAATTTAAAATTGTTATTGTTTCACCGCGTCCTGAAGAAGGCATAATACCCAACTTAATAGAAAAAATATATATTAATAATATTCCAACTAAAAATGTCGGTAAAGATACTCCAAACAAAGAACCGGTCATCATAAATTTGCTCATTATACTTTTAGGGTTAGCAGATACAAAGACTCCTAAAGAAACTCCCATAATTACTGCAAAAGATTCGGCTACAAAAGCCAATTCAATACTTGCCGGTAACCGTTCAGCAATTAAATTTAAAACAGGCACCCTTGTCACATATGACATACCAAAATTACCTTGCATAGCATTTTTTAGAAAATTAAAGTACTGTACATAAAAAGGTTTATCTAAACCAAGTGACTGCCTTACTTCTTCTCTCTGTGCTTGAGTTGCATATCTACCTGCTAATGTCATAACAGGATCACCTAAATATTGAAATATAATGAACGCTATAAAAGAAACTAAAAACAATACTATAATACCTTGTAATATTCTGCGACCAATATATGAGCTCATTTTTTATACTCCCTTCTAATATACTCAAATTACTTTTTTATATAAGAAAGCATGGAGCTTAACAAAAAGCTCCATGCACTAACATTTTTATTTGTATATTGATTTTATTTAAGTGACATTTCTTTAAAAACAATCCAAGTATCAGACCTTGGGGTAAATTCTACATTACTATCTTTGTGTACAGCATATGTGTCTTCTTGGTAATGTAGTGGTATTACAGCCACTCTCTCCATTG
>JAIPEX010000018.1 GCA_021736945.1 Halanaerobiales bacterium
AAATTTTTAAAAACCAAACTAAAAATGACATAGCTTTACTAAATTTCGATGATGATTTTATAAAAACTAAACTTAACAGAATAGTTCCTAAGATTTATAAAATTTCAACTGAAAATGTATATAAAAATGGAATTTATTATGATAAGGAAAGTATATATTATCTTAATAAAGGAAACCGGGAAAAGATTATCGATTCTAAGGATATTCCATTAGTTGGAACTCATAATATTTTAAATACTTCTTTTGCAGTATTATTGGCAAAGTTATTTGAAATTAAAAATAAGGATATTAAAAAATCAATAATTAGTTATCAAGCATTTGCACATAGGCTTGAAGTTATTTATGATAACGAGTATAAAGTTATAGATGATTCAAAAGCAACAAACCCTCATGCGGCTATTAATGCGATGCGGTCATTATCAGTACCTCTTACTGTAATTGTAGGTGGACAAGATAGAGATGCTGATTTTTCTGATTTAGCTTATACAATAAGGGAACGCTGCAAAAAAGCAGTTATTATGGGGGAAACTAAAAAAAATATCAAAATGGAATTAGATAAGATTGGTTTTAAAAACTATACTACAGTTGAAAATATGTCTGAAGCAGTTGGGGAAGCATTTAATGAAATAAAAACTGAAGATACAATTTTATTGTCTCCAGGTTGTCCAAGCTGGGATATGTATGAAAGCTATAAAAAACGCGGACTTGATTTTCAAAAAGAAGTGAAAAAGTATTTAAAATGAGTTAAAAGAAGGTGACCTTTATGAATAAAAAATCCATTGATTACATATTATTATTTGCAGTATTAACTTTATTAGTGATAGGAATTACTATGATTTTTAGTGCAAGTTCTATTCGCGGTGAAGAATTATTTAATGATAGTTACTATTTTTTAAAAAAACAAATTTTGTTTGCTGTTATTGGATTAATAGCTATGTTAATAGCTGCAAATGTGGATTATCATTTTTTTAAAAGACATGCTAAACTAATTTTATTATTATCAATAATTTTATTAGTATTAGTATTAATTCCAGGACTTGGTAAAAAAGTTGGAGGTTCAAGACGTTGGCTAGGTATTGGTAGTTTGGGAGGTCAGCCTTCTGAAGTAGCTAAATTAGCATTGGTTATTTATATAGCACAATTTTATACTCGAAAAAATAGTTTGATTAAAAATTTTAAAAAAGGCATTTTGCCAATTTTAATTGTTAGTGGCATCATGTTTTTACTTATTTTAGTGGAACCTGATTTAGGTACAGCAGCTTTATTATTAGCTTTAATATTTACCATGTTATTTGCAAATGGTGCTAAAATATGGCATCTTCTTGGAATGTTGGCTGTAAGTATCCCGGGAATATTTTGGGCTATTTTCAGAGAACCATATCGAAAAGAAAGGTTTTTAGCATTTTTAGATCCGTGGTCTGATCCCTTGGATTCGGGCTACCATATTATTCAATCTTTGCTTGCTTTAGGTTCAGGTGGTTTATTTGGAGTTGGATTAGGAAATAGTCATCAAAAATTCTTGTATTTGCCAGAACCTGGGACTGACTTTATTTTTGCAATTATTGGAGAAGAGTTAGGATTTTTAGCAACACTTCTGGTATTATTACTCTATTTAGTTATTGCCTGGAAAGGCTTGAAAATTAGCTATAATACGACCGATAGATTTGGATCAATATTAGCAATGGGCATTACTGTTATGATCGTATTACAAGCGATGTTAAATATTGCAGTAGTAACTGCCTCTGTACCAATAACAGGAATTACTTTACCTTTCATAAGTTATGGAGGAAGTTCGTTAGTTTTATTTTTATTCTCAGTAGGTATACTATTAAATATTTCAAAAAATCAAGCTTAGGTGGTTAAATATAATGAAAGCAGTTATAACCGGTGGTGGTACTGGAGGACACATATATCCTGCTTTATCGATTGCTGATAAGTTAAATAAAAGGGGATGGGAGATCGAATATATTGGCTGTGGGGACAGTTTAGAAGAAGATGTCCTTTTGAAGACGGATTACTCTTTTAGAAGCTTAAATGTATTGCCCTTACCCCGCAAAGTAAACTTGAAATTATTTAAATCTATATTTGTTAGTTTAAAAGCAGTTTATAGTTCTTATAAACTTTTAAAAGAAATAAACCCTGATGTTGTTTTTGGAACTGGAGGATATGTTACAGGGCCAGTTTTATTAAGTGGTTATTTAAGTAAGATACCGACTGTAATTCATGAACAAAATATTTATCCTGGAGTTACTAACAAGATACTTTCATATTTTGTAAATAAAATTGCTGTTAGTAATATTGAAGCTTCTAAATATTTTAATGACAGAGTACAAGATAAAATAATTGAGACTGGTAATCCAATTAGAGAAAAAATTGTAAATATAAAAAGAGAAACTGGTATTAAAAAATTAGGTTTAAATAAAGATTATAAAACTCTTTTTATAATGGGAGGTAGTCAGGGAGCTAAAACAATCAATAATGCTTTTATAGAATCAATAGAAAAAATTATGGATTTAAATAATTTACAAGTTATAATGATAACAGGGAAAAGAAATTATAAAAATGTAATTAATAAAATTGAAAGCTATACAAATAAATATAATGATAGATTAAAGGTAATGTCATACTTAGATAATATAGAATGGGCTTATGCTGCTGCTGATTTAATCATTTATAGAGCAGGGGCTACTGGTCTAGCTGAAATAACAGGTAGAGGACTTCCCGCAATATTAGTTCCTTATCCCTATTCAGCAGAAGGACATCAAAAAACAAATGCAAAATTTATGGAAAAGGAAAATGCAGCAGTGATGGTAGAAGATAGCAAATTTAACGGAGATACTTTATATAAATTATTGTGTGAAATACTCTTTAATGATAGTAGATTAAAAGAAATGAGACAAAACTCTAAAAATTTAGCTAAATTAGATGCCGATCAAAATATAGTTGATATCATTTTGGATTTGGTAAGGGAGGAATAGCTTTGGGTTTTAATAAAGTTCATATAGTTGGTATCGGTGGGATATCAATGAGTGGAATTGCCAAAATTTTATTGAGCAAGGGATTTAAGGTGAGTGGTTCTGATATACAAAATAATAATCAAGTTGAATTACTTAAAAATCTAGGTGCAGATGTATATATAGGACATAAAGAAAGCAATTTTAAAGACGTCGATGTCCTGGTATATACAAATGCAGTTGACGAAAATAATGTTGAATTAAAAAAAGCTCGCCGAAATGGTATTAAAATATATAAAAGAGCTCAATTTATTGCAGAATTATTTAAAAATAAAGAGACAATAGCCGTGACTGGAACTCATGGGAAAACTACAACTACTTCAATGATTTCCTCTATTTTTATTAATTCTAATTTAGATCCTTCTATTATGTTGGGAGGAAATTTAGATATAATAGATGGAAACATGAAAAATGGTGATGGAAAATATTTTATAACAGAAGCTGATGAAAGTGATGGGTCTTTAACTTTTTTTAATCCCAAACATGCTGTTATTACAAATATTGAGTTAGATCACTTTAATTATTATAAAAGTGAAGAAGAGTTAATAAAAAAATTTAAAGAATTTATTAATAAAATATCTAAACAGGGTTTTCTTATAATCTGGGGCAAAGTTTTAGAAGATTATCCTCAGTTAGAACAAGGTTTTACCAACTATTATACTTATGGTTTTTATGATGAATATTTTTCTGCCCAAAATATAAAGCTAGATAGCAATAAAAGTAGTTTTGATTTGTACATTAACGGAGAAAAAGCAGATGAAATCACTTTAAATATTCCAGGAAAACACAACATTTTAAATAGCTTAGCCGCCTATGCAATTAGCCATATAGTTGATATGGATAAAAAAGATATTAAAAATGGTTTATTTAGTTATAAGGGGGTTAAAAGAAGATTTGAAAAAAAGGGTGAGTTTAATGAGGCAATAATTATTGATGACTATGCCCACCACCCAACAGAAATTATTACCACTATTGAAACTGCTTGTAGGATTAAAACGAAAAAAATATATATTGTTTTCCAACCTCATCGTTATAGTAGAACGGCTAATTTAATGGAAGAGTTTAGTAAAAGTTTTGATAAAGCTGATGAATTAATTTTGACAGATATATATTCTGCCAGTGAAAAGCCCATTGAAAATGTTACTTCCCAGAAATTATATGATTTAATTAAAAAACGAATCAAAAATAAAGAACTTAATTTAAAGGTTAGATATATGAGTGATTTTAGAAAAATTGAAGGTTATTTATCACAAAAATTGCAACCTAAAGACATGTTATTAACTATTGGGGCTGGAAATGTTTATGAAATTGGCGAAACTCTAGCAGGTGGTTAATTTGAAAAACAAGTTAGGGTTAGTAGTTATTTTAATAGTTTTAATATTTGTGTCTGCCTCAATCTATGCCTATTTTGCACCACAATTAAAAATAAAAACTATTAAACTAAAGGGAGTCAATACTTTTGATGAAAACCTAATTATTTCTTTTGCAGAGAAATATATCGGGGAAAATATCATTTATTTAAAAAGCGAAAAAATAGAGCGGAAATTGTCTGATCTTAAATATATTAATAATGCAGATTTTAAACGGAAATTTCCAAATACTGCTTTATTTAATATAACAGAAAGTGAAGTGTTTTTTAGATTTATTAAAGATCAAAAATATTATTATATAGATAAAATGGGTTATGTTTATTCACCTAAAGAATTGAAACGCAAAATCATTTTGCCAATATTAAAAGGTTATGAAATTGAAGATGAAACAAAAAAAATCAATTTTAATTCAGAAATGGAAGAGTTCATAAAGAATTTAGATGAATATATCACTGTTAAGAGTGATGCGCCCAAAGAAATTCTATTTAAAAATCAAAATGTCACTTTAAGATATGATGATAAATATGATATTATTTTAGGAGAGTTGGAAAACACTTCAGAAAAATTTAGAGTTTTGGAAAATATAAAAGAACAAATTGAACAAGAAGAGTATGAAGTAAAATATGTTGATATTTCAATATATAATAAACCTGTTTTAAAATTAAAACAATAAGCAAATATAAAAGGAAATTCATTCTTTATGTTGAATAATTATAATAATGTGCTTATAATATTTTAAATTAATATATAATTTTTCCAAAGAGAGAGGAGGCAAAATATTTGTGAGTAGTCGTAGAATAATTACAGGCCTAGATATCGGTACCACCAAAATATGTACAATAATTGCCGAGGTTACATCAAATGAAGATTTTGAAATTATTGGGATAGGTTTCTCACCTTCAAAAGGTTTAAAAAAAGGTGTGGTTGTAGATATAGATAAAGCAAGTAATGCAATCAGAGAGTCAATCAATAAAGCTCAAATAATGGCGGGGATAGAAGTTGAATCCGCTTTTATTGGGATAGCAGGATCACACATTTCTTCTATCAATAATCATGGAGTAGTTGCTGTATCAGGTGACGAAAAAGAAATCACAGAAAACGATATAGATCGAGTTATGGAAGCCGCTCAAATTATCTCATTACCTGCTGAAGAAGAAATAATACATGTTATACCAAGAGAATTTATAGTTGATGGGCATAAGGGTATTAAAGATCCACTGGGTATGTCAGGTGTACGATTAGAAGTAGAAACACATATAGTTAAAGGATCTTCTACTTCAATACAAAATTTAGTTAAAAGTGTAATAAGAGCAGGTATTGAAGTCGATGATATAGTATTAGAACCTTTAGCTTCGAGTAAATCGGTATTAACTGATGATGAAAAAGAGTTAGGCGTTATCTTAGTTGATATAGGTGGAGGAACCACAGACATTGTTGTGTTCCATGAAGGAAGTATAGTTGCTACATATGTATTACCTGTGGGGGGGAATCATGTAACTCACGATATAGCAATTGGTTTAAGAACACCTATTTCTGAAGCTGAAAAATTAAAGATTCATTATGGTACTACTCTTAATCCGGTAAATGATGAAGAAGTAGAAAATCAAAGAAATAATTATATTGAAGTTTTATCAGCGAGTGGAGAAAACAAAAGAGAAATTCCACGGAGTATGTTAACAAATGTAATAGAACCTAGAACAACTGAAATGTATGAAATGATTAATCGACAAATCTATTCAGCTGGTCCAAAAGATTTAACACCGGCTGGAGTTGTTTTAACAGGGGGAGCTTCTTTATTAGATGGTTCAGCTCAACTTGCTGAGGGTGTATTTGATTTACCCGTAAGGTTAGGTAAACCAGATTATGTCTATGGGTTATCTGATGTGATTGATGATCCTCTATATAAAAATAAAGATGGAAAAATTCCAAAGGCTATATTCTCAACGGTTATCGGTTTGATAGAATATGGTATGGAAAATGAACCTAATGAAATAAAAGGAAAAAATGAAAAAGAAATAACAGAATCTTTCTTTAATAAAATTAAAAGTTGGTTCCAAGATTTCTTTTAAAAGGAGGTATATAATTTGTTTGATTTAGGAACAGAAATGGAACAGTTCGCAAATATAAAAGTTATCGGAGTAGGTGGAGGCGGAAATAACGCATTAAATAGAATGATAGAAGAAGGTTTAGACGGAGTAGATTTTACAGCTATTAATACAGATGCACAAGCTTTAATGTCTTCAAATGCATCGATGACCATCCGTATTGGTCAAAGTATTACTAAGGGTTTAGGAGCAGGCGCACATCCCGATATTGGTAAAGAAGCTGCTAAAGAAAACATTGAAGAAATTAGAGAAGCAGTAAAAGGTGCAGATATGGTATTTATTACAGCCGGGATGGGTGGAGGAACCGGAACAGGTGCCTCACCAGTAATAGCCCAAGCTGCTAAAGAAATGGGAGCTCTGACTGTAGGAGTTGTTACAAAGCCCTTTACTGTTGAAGGGAAAAAACGCATGGATAATGCAGTAGAAGGTATTAAAGAATTAAAAGACAGTGTAGATACTTTAATTGTTATTCCAAATGATCGTTTATTAGATGTAGCAGAACCAAATACAAGTTTAATTGATGCCTTTAAAATAGCAGACAATGTTTTACGGCAAGGAGTACAGGGAATCTCTGATTTAATTACCATTACTGGTATTATAAATCTTGATTTTGCTGATGTTAAAACAATAATGAAAGATGCTGGTACCGCACTTATGGGAATCGGTATGGCCAGTGAAGAAGGAAGAGCTGAAAATGCCGCTAAGAAAGCAATTGAATCTCCTTTATTAGAAGCTTCTATCGAGGGTGCTCAAGGTGTATTAATAAATATCACTGGAGGTAATAATCTGGGGATTCATGAAGCTAATGAAGCTGCAAAAGTTATTCAAGAAGTATCTGACCCAGATGCTAACATTATATTAGGAGCAGTTATTGACGAAGATTATGATGATGAGGTTAAAGTTACAGTTATAGCTACTGGTTTTGATAGAGATTCTATTAAAAAGAAAAAAGTTAAAGAAGAAAAACAAGAAGATATAGAAACAGACTTTGATATGGATAATTTTGATGGAGATGAACTTGATATACCAGCTTTCCTAAGAAAGAAATAAATTTAAAATAATACTTAGATATAAAGGTCTCGATGTATTTGCATCGGGATTTTTATATTTAATTTTTAGGTGATAAGATGTTTGAAATAAAACAAAATAATGATTTGAAATATTTGAAATTAAATAAATTAGAAGAGTATGGTTTTAAAGTAATTTTTTCTACAAGGATTGGAGGTTATTCTAAACCTCCTTTTGAGAGTTTAAACCTTGGTTTCCATACTGAAGATAAAAATGAAATTATAAGAAAAAATCGAGTGAAAACATATGAAAATTTAAATTTAACTCCAGATAATATAATTTTTGCAGAACAAATTCATTCTAATAATATAAAATTAGTAAATAGTAGTGATAAAGGAAGCGGAGTCTATAATTATAGTAGTTCTTTAAAAAATATAGATGGATTAATTTCTACTGATAAAAGTATCATATTAGGTGGCCTGTTTGCAGATTGTGTACCAATATATATCATGGATAAGACCCAGGGTTATTTTGCATTAATCCATGCGGGATGGAAGGGTACCTATAATAATATTTTGTTAGAAACTATTAATTTTTTTAAATATAATCTCAAAAGTTCAGTCCAAGATTTATTGATAGCTATGGGACCTTCTATAGCGCCAAATAATTATGAAGTGAGTTTTGAGTTAATTAAAAAATTTAAAGATAAATTTGACTCTACTTTGAAGTATTATATAAAAAGAAAAAGTAGTTATTGGTTAGATTTAAAAAAATTAAATAAATCAATTGCACTTGATAATGGAATTAAAAACGAAAACTTATATATATCAAAATCATGTACCTTCGAGAATGAAAAACTTTTCTACTCTTATCGAAGAGATTCAGGTACTACTGGAAGAATGGCAGCATTCTTAACAAGTAGTGGATGACCGGGGGATAAAATGGATAAAAATAATGGTACTAACCAAAGCAAAAAGAATAAATTTATTAGTTGGAAGTATTTTGTTTTCATAATTTTAGTTATAGTTGGTTTAGTTTCTTTTTTCTACTTAAAAGAAGATGATTTTCAAACAACTAGAATTAGTTATCAAGAGATAGAATCTGGTTTTGAAACTAAAGGCTTAGTGATAAGAGACGAAAAAACTTATAAAGCCCCGATTAGTGGGAAAATAAAAATTCTTATCAATGAAGGTGAAAGAGCAGCTTATGGTGAACAAATTGCATTTATAGAAAATGAAAATGAAAAATATTATATATATTCAAAAGAACCAGGAATTATAAGTTATGCTCATGATGGATTAGAAAATTTATTAGAATATGGAAATATAACTCCTCAAGTATTAGATAATTATGATAATTATGAAAGAAATTACAAACAATTTATATCCGGTAATAAAATCGAAAAAGGAACAATATTTTATAGGCTTATTAATAACAATAATCAATATTTATTAATCAAAGCAGCCAAAGATAGAGCCCAGATGTTTAACAAAAATGAAACTGTTTTTATTGATAGAGATGATGAAAAAAAATTCATCAAAGCAAAAATTAAGAAAATATATAAATATAATGACAGTAATTATTTACTTTTAGATTTAAATAATTATGTAAAAGAGTGGAACAATATAAGATGGGTTAATATAAAACTAATAAAAAATATTTATGAGGGGCTGGCTGTGCCTAATAGTGCAATATTTAAAACAGCAACTGGAACTAAAATTCTATTGTATACTTTTGATAATGAAATAAAAACTAAGGATATTAAAGTAATAGAAACTACAAAAAATTGGTCTATAGTAGAGAATGTAGAAATAGGAGATAAGGTAATCACTAACCCTGAAAATGTTAATTATGGAAGGAATGAAAATTAAGATGAGTGAAACTCTAAAAGAAAATTTAAATAAAGTTTATAATAATATAAGTGAAAGTGCCAAAAGTGTTAATAGAGATCCTTCGACAATTAAATTAGTTGCAGTAGGAAAAAATCATCCTCCTAAAAAAATTATTGAAGCTATGAAAAACGGGCATACAAGATTTGGCGAAAATAGAGTTCAAGAACTATTAGATAAACATGAACTTTTTTATGATCAAGACATAAAGTGGCACTTTATTGGACATCTCCAGAAAAATAAGGTAAAATACTTAATGAAGATTGATCAATTAGAAATGATAGAATCTATTGATAGTTTGGAAATTGCGGAAGAAGTAAATAAAGAAGCAAAAAAATTAAATAAAACTATTAATATTCTTTTACAAGTCAATATTGCAAATGATCCTAACAAGTTTGGTTTTTCAAAGAATGAAATAAAAAAAGTATTAGATGAAGTAGAGAAAAAGAATAATCTTGTTGTTAAAGGACTTATGACAATTACTCCTTATGAAGCTGAAATGAATGAAACCAAAAATTATTATCAGGATATGAAGTCTCTCGTAGAAGATCTTAATAACCAAGGATATGATTTATCTGAAATTTCAATGGGAATGTCAAGGGATTATAAAATGGCTATTAAACAAGGAGCTACAATTGTTAGAGTTGGAACAGCAATATTTGGAAAAAGAAAGTATTATTAGAATTAATAAAGGAGATGTTATAAGATGAGTATGTTAATATGGCTAGTTAGTACACTATTTACTATATTAAATTGGTTAATAATATTTAGAGTAATTATTTCGTGGGTGCGTCCAAATTTGGATCATCCCCAGTGGAGAAAATTTTTAAGAATAACATATAATATAACCGAACCGATTTTAGGACCAATAAGAAGACTTATACCAACCGGAAGTCTTGGAATTGATATCTCTCCATTAATTGCAATTTTTGCACTGTCAATTGTGAGAAATTTTGTAATAAGTCTATTAAGAAGCATTATATATGGCATATAAAGTAAGAGGTGAATGAAATAGATGTTGGACAAAGATACGTTATTATCCCATCTTCATAATGAAGAAGAACGTTTATTAGGAGATTTTGTATTAGATAAAATAAAAATGGTTTTAGAAAGAAAATCTGTTGAAAGAACTAATTTTTTAAATCCTCATCAAAGAAATGTAGCCTTGAGTTTAATTAAACAAATCAATGGTATTAACTATCTTGAAGAAGGTGGATATAAAAAAGCGGAACGAAAAAGAATTTTAGTGTTTCCTGATTATTTATTTCCAGACCATGTTGAATCATCTATTACAATTATAAAAGTAGAGGGAAACTTTAATTTCAAGGAAGTAACCCATAAAGATTTTTTAGGCGCAATTTTAGGTTTAGGGATTAAAAGAGAAATGGTGGGCGATATCTTAGTTCATGATGATTATGCCCAAATGATTATTGCAGAAGAGATTTTTGATTTCGTTGATTTAAATTTTAAAAGAGTAAATGAAGTACCAATTGAAGTTATTAAAATTGAAAAAGATGATCTGGTTATACCTACTAGACATACTAAAGAAATTCCGACTACAGTTGCTTCAATGAGACTAGATGCAGTTGCTAGTTCTGGGTTTGGAGACAGCCGTAATAAAATATCTCGGGATATAAAAAATAATAGAGTTAAGTTAAATTATAAAGTTGTTACTGATCCTGCGTGTGAGGTAAAAGTTGGTGATTTAATATCTATAAGGAATCGTGGAAGAGTAGAAATTGATGAAAAAAGAGGGTTATCAAATAAAGGAAGAATAAAATTATTATTGAAAAGATATACATAGATCTTTATATCTTTTAAAAACATTTAAGGAGGAACTTATTATTATGAAGATTAACCCACTGGATATTTATAATAAAGATTTCACAGTATCTGCTTTAGGGTATAATAAAAGTCAAGTTGATGAATTCCTAGATGATTTAGGTGTTGAATTTGAGAGAATGTTACAAAAAAATAAAGACTTACAGGACAAAAATGAAAGATTAAAAGAAAAACTTAAAAGTTATGAAAATATTGAAGAAAATTTGAAAAACACCTTAAAAAGCATTGAAGAGATTGCTGATAAACAAACTCAACAAGCTAGAGAAGAAGCAAATATGATTATTGAAAAGGCTGATATGGAAGCTAAGAAAATGAAAGAACAAGTAAAAAAAGATCTAGCTGAAGAATATAAGAAATTAGAAAAATTAAAAGAAACTAAAACTTTCTTTAAAATAAGGTTACGTAATTTATTAGAGAGTCAGCTAGAGGTGTTAGAGGAAGACGAAGAAATTAATTTAGACAAATATGAAGAACAAATTAACCAATTAGATCTTTCTGAAGAAGATGAGGAAACAGAAAAACCTGAAGAAACAGAATAACTTGACTAAATATGTTAAATAACTTATAATATAAGAAAATTAAAATCCAAAAAGTGAAGACAGAGACAGTAATTACTATAATATTAAATGAGCGAGCCGGGATGGTGGAAGCCGGTAATCAATTATAGTAATGAAGATCACTCTTGAGCTGATTAACTGAATAGAGTAAGTTAATCCGTATTAACTGCGTTAAAGTATACTAAGTAAAAATTAGGGTGGTACCGCGGTCTTTTCGCCCCTTCACGGGTGGAATGGCCTTTTTTTATTGTTAAAAAAGTTTAGGAGGTTTATTAAAATGAGTTATAAAGACACAATTAATTTACCAGACAGTGATTTTCCGATGCGTGCAAATTTAAGTGAAAGAGAGTTGGATTTTCAAAATTTATGGGAAAACAATAATGTATATGAACGTGCTATGGAGAATAGAAAGGGCAATGAACCTTTCATTTTACATGACGGTCCTCCATATGCAAATGGTGATATACATATTGGACATGCTTTAAATAAAGTATTAAAAGACATTGTAACAAGGTATAGTACTTTAAAAGGATATTATTCGCCATATGTACCTGGTTGGGATACTCACGGGTTACCCATCGAACATCAGGTTAGTAAAGAGATGGGCGATAAAATGAAAGATCTATCAGTAGCAGAACTTAGAGAAAAATGTAGAGATTATGCTCTTAAATACGTTGATAGACAGAGAGATCAATTTAAAAGACTTGGCATTTGGGGTGAATGGGATAACCCATATTTAACATTAAATCCTGAATATGAAGTTAAACAAATTGAAGTTTTTGGTGAAATGGCTAAAAGAGGACTTTTTTATAAAGGGAAAAAACCTGTACATTGGTGCCCAAGTTGTGAAACTGCTTTAGCAGAAGCTGAAGTTGAATATCATACAGATCGTACACCTTCAATTTTTGTTAAATTTCCCTTTGCGGAAGAAGTAGAGGTCGGTGGAGTAAATTTAAGTTCTAAAGATAGTTATATGGTTATATGGACTACAACTCCTTGGACAATACCTTCAAATCTAGCTATTACACTTCATCCAGATTCTGATTATGTGGTAGTTGAAGTTAATAATGATAAATTAGTGATGGCAGAAAAATTAGTTGATAAAGTAATGGAAAGAGTTGAAATTGAGGATTATAAAGTAATAAGTGAAACATTTAAAGGTAAGGAATTAGAAAAAGTTGAAACTAATCATCCAATTATGCCTCGAAAGTCTCTAATAATACTAGGAGACCATGTCACACTTGAAGAAGGTACTGGTTGTGTGCATACTGCTCCTGGTCATGGCCATGATGACTTTATTGTTGGACAAGAGTATGGTTTAGATGTTTATGCTCCTATGGATAGTAAAGGATATTTTACTGAAGAAGCAAAAGAATTTGAAGGACTTCATTATGATGAAGCAAATATTAAAGTTACTGATATGTTGAAAGAAAAAGACCTTTTAATGGCTTTAAATTTCATAGATCACCAGTATCCTCATTGTTGGAGATGTAAAGGGCCGTTGGTATTTAGAGCTACTGACCAGTGGTTTGCTTCCATAGAAGATATTAAAGAAGAAACTTTAAAAGCTATTAGTGATGTGAAATGGTTCCCCACTTGGGGAGAAAAAAGAATGTCAAATATGGTTTCTGAAAGAACGGATTGGTGTATATCAAGGCAGAAGAAATGGGGAGTACCTATTCCAATATTCTACTGTGAAGATTGTGGAGAGTCGATCATAAATGATGAAACTCTCGATGCAGTTAAAGAACTTTTTGCAAAAGAAGGTTCTAATTCATGGTATAGAAATGAAGCCAAGGATATTTTACCAAAAGGTTATACATGCCCAAATTGTGATAGTAGTAATCTAACAAAAGAAGAGGATATCATGGATGTTTGGTTTGATTCTGGTTCTAGTCATAAAGCAGTACTAGAGCAGCGTGATAATCTATCTTGGCCAGCTCAGGTTTATCTTGAAGGTACTGATCAATATCGTGGTTGGTTTAATTCTTCTTTATTAACTGCCGTTGCTACTGAAGGTAAAGCCCCTTATGAAGAAGTAGTTACAAATGGATTTACTGTTGATAAAAAAGGTAACAAAATGTCAAAATCTCAAGGTAATGTAATTTCTCCTCATAAAATAGTTGATCAGTATGGTGCTGATATATTGAGATTGTGGGTGGCATCTTCTAACTTCAAAGATGATGTCCGAGTTTCTGATAAAATATTAAAACAAAATTCAGAAGTTTATAGGAGAATAAGAAATACATTTAGATTTATTTTAGGAAATACAGGAGATTTTAATAAAGACCAACATTATGTTGATTTTGAAGATAGAGACGAAATCGATCAGTGGATTAGTATTAAACTAAGGGAATTAACAGAAAGAGTAAGCAAAGCATATAGAAATTATGAGTACCATAAGGTATATCATGATGTTCATAATTTCTGTACAGTTGAAATGAGTTCTCTCTACATGGATATTATTAAAGATAGGCTTTATACTGATGGTACTGACTCTTTAAGTAGAAGATCAGCTCAAAGTACCTTATTTGATATCCTAATGACCTTAGTTAAAATAGTTTCCCCTGTACTTGTTCATACTGCAGAAGAGGTGTGGCAGGAAACATTAGATATAGCTAATTTGGAAGAAAGTGTATTTCTAAGTGATTGGCCTACATTTACTGAACAATATGTCAATGAAAAATTAATGGATAAGTGGGAACAACTTTTAGATATTAGAAAAGATGTTTCTAAAGCCCTTGAAATGGCTAGAAATGAAAAAATAATTGGTAATTCATTAGAAGCAAGAGTAGAAATAAGTGGAGAAAATGAAGAAATTGATAATTTACTAGAATCAGAATATGAAAAATTACCTGACTTCTTCATTGTTTCTCAAGTTGAGTTAAAGGATACAATGAATAATCCTACTCATGTGGGGGAAAATTCTAAAATTAAAATATATGTAGAGGAAGCAAATGGAGAGAAATGCGAACGTTGTTGGAAGTATAGTCCAACTGTAGGTGAAGATAATAAATATGAAGATGTATGTGAAAGATGTGCAACAGTTTTAAAAAATGAATAGATAAAAAAATAGCGGGGTTGATTTAACCCCGCTTTTGTTTATTAATGGTTATTTTTTTAAGCAAACATTCTTATTTTCGACCATTCCATTGAATAAAATCTTTTATAAATAACAATTGAAAAGATAATAAAAGAGGCTATTTCTGCATACCAAACACCTACAACACCTTGATTTAACAATATTGTGAAGAAATATGTTAATGGAACAAATACTAACCATAATCTCATTGCTGTGATAATCATTACTCCCTTAGTGTCTCCAGTACCTCTTAAAGCACCTGCCATGATTATCATAAAGGCAAGAGGTGCTTGATTTAATCCAGCAATTCTTAAAGTTTTAATAGATGCTTCTATTACTACAGTTTCAGTAGTAAAAATCCGAATAATTTGTTCTGGAAACAAAATAAAAATTATCCCCATAAACAAACCCCAAATTATACCCATTCCTGCTGCAGTAAATCCTGTTTTTAAAGATTCTTTAGGATTATTTTCACCTAAATATTTTCCAACTAAGGTAGCTGTTGCAATAGAAGTTCCAATAGCCGGCATAAATGATATAGATTCTATATTAATTAATATTCGAAAAGCCGCTTCAGAAGTTGTAGCTAAAAGAGAAATAATTATCCCATTCAAAAAGAATGCTAGTTGCATGGAAAGTTGTTCTAGACCAGCAGCATAACTGAAATCCCATAATGGCTTTATAATTCTATTTGTAAGTTTTAAATTTTTCAATTTTAACTGGAGCTTATTTTTTACATTATATACTACAAAAATATAAGCAATAGAAGCCAAAGCTCTTGAAAGGGTAGTTGAGAGTGCTGCTCCTGCAATACCTAGTTCTGGAAATATCCAAAAACCAGTTATTAAAACATAATTACCCAAGATGTTTAATATATTTGCTGCTCCTGTTATATACATTGGGGTTTTGGTATCTCCAGCTCCTCTTAAACTGGCTGCCATTGCAAATGATACAAACATAAATAATTGACTAAAAGAAACTACTCTAAGATATGTAACCCCTAATGTTTTAACCTGAGCGGTGATATCATAAACGTTAAGTATATTTCCTGCGAATGTAAATGTAAAGAAAAACACAACAATTCCTATTATAGTATTTAAAGTTAAATTTTGCCCCATAATTCTATTTAATCTCTCATAATTTTTTTCACCATAACTTCTAGCAACCATTGCTGTAGCTCCAGCATTAAAAGATGAAAATATATAAATAAGGGCAAAAAATATTGTATTAGCAAATCCTACTGCTGCTAAACCTTCTTTACCGATGATGCGACTGATCATTAAAGTATCAGCTACTCCCAACATGGTATTTAAACTCATTTCTAATACTGCTGGTAATGCCAATATAAAAATAGTTTTAGCTCTGATTTTAGAATTATTGGTAAGTTTTAACTCCATTTTGATTACTCCTTTTAAAATAAATATAATTATATCTTTGTTATGATACCATATGTTAATAAAAATATAAAGAATTATTTCATAATACTCTAAGATTCTAACAAGTTGTTTATGTAAAGGGTTTATGATAAAATATAAAAAAATATGATAATAATAAAGAGGTTTTAAAATGAATAAAATAGAAATTAAAGTTGAAGAAAAATATACCAATTTAAGATTAGATAAATATTTATCAAAAGTAAAAGAGGATTTCAGTAGAAGTCATATCCAACAACTTATTAAAGAAGGTTTTATTGAAGTCAATGGAGTTAAAGAAAAAAAAAGTTATAAAGTCGAGACAGGAGATCACATCATTATTAAGGAAAAAGAACCTCAGAAGTTAGATTTAAAAGAAAAGGAAATGGATTTAGATATAATATATGAAGATGATGAAATTATTCTTATTAATAAACCAGCCGGTTTATTGGTTCACCCCGTCAAAGGTAATAGAACAAACACTTTAGTTAATGCACTTCTTTCTCACTCTGAGAAGTTGGGTAATATTAATGGAACTATTCGCCCCGGAATAGTACATAGGTTGGATAAAAACACCAGTGGTGCTATTGTAGTGGCTAAAACCCAGAAAAGTTTAGTCAACTTGCAAAAACAATTTAAACAAAGAAAAACCAAAAAAATATATCGAACTATTTTAAAAGGTACATTACCTTATAACAGTGGCACAATTGATGCTCCTATAGGTAGAAATCCAAAAAATAGAACTAAAATGGCAGTAGTAAAAGAAAATAGTAAAAATGCAGTAACTGAATTTAAAGTACTTTTAAGATCTCAGGGTTATACTTATGTCGAAGTAAGTTTAAAAACTGGACGCACCCATCAAATTAGAGTTCATTTTTCTCATATTGATTACCCAATTATAGGTGATCAAAAATATGGAAGCAAAGAGAAAAATGAATTTAGTTTAACTCACCATTTGTTACACTCCTATCAATTAGGTTTTTTTCATCCATCACACGAAAATTGGGTGGAATATAATGCAGAATTACCTACAAATTTTAAACAAGTATTATCCAAAATCAAAGAATAATATGAACTGAAAGGGGATTAAAAATGAGTTATTCAAACAAATTATCTGGAAATGTATATTGGGTCGGAGTAAATGATAGAGAAACCGAGCTATTTGAAAATCTGTGGCCCTTACCCAATGGAATCTCGTATAATTCCTATTTATTAGTTGATGAAAAAGTGGTTTTAGTAGATACTGTAAAAATTGATTATCAGGAAGATTATTTAGAAAAAATTATGGAATTAACTAATGACAGACCCATTGATTATTTGATAATTAATCATATGGAACCAGATCATTCTGGGTCAATCAAAGAACTCTTAAGATTATTTCCTGAAATGAAGATAATTGGTAATAGTAAAACCACTGGATTTTTAAAAGGATTTTATGGTATTGAAGATAATATCATGGAAGTTACTAATAATGACACATTAGATGTGGGAGAAAAAACACTTGAATTTCATATTACACCGATGGTGCATTGGCCAGAAACTATGATGACTTATCTGCAGGAAGACAATATAATATTTTCTGGAGATGTATTTGGTTCCTTTGGAGCGATTAAAGGATCGATATTTGATGATGAAATTGATTTGGAGTTTTATGAAGATGAAATCATGAGATATTTTTCTAATATAGTAGGGAAATATTCTCCAATTGCTGCCAAACATATTAAATCCTTAAGTGACTTAGAAATTGATATAGTAGCAACAACCCATGGACCTGTTTGGAGAAATAATCCGCAGTATATTATTGATAAATACTTATCAATGAGTACATTTAATGCAGAGGAAGGTGCTGTAGTTGTATATGGTACTATGTATGGAAATACCAAAAAAATTGCAGAAGAAGCTGCTGCTGGATTAAGTGCTGCAGGTATTAAAGAAGTAAAACTGTATGATGCTTCTAAAACTGATAAATCATATTTAATTAGTGATATTTGGAAATATAAAGGTGCAATATTGGCAAGCTGCAGTTATAATAATGAATTATTTCCTCCTATGTTATCTTTAGTTGAAGCTTTAGAAAATAGAGGTATTCAAAAAAGATATTTTGGATTTATAGGAACTTATAGTTGGAGTGGTGGGGCATTAAAAAGGTTAGAACAATTTGCTGATAACTGTAATATTAATTTAGTTGAACCAAAAGTTGAAAATCAATACGCACCTACTAATAAAAATTTAAAAAAAGCTTTTAATTTAGGTAAAAAAGTAGGTGAAAAAATAAAAGGAGGCAAAACTAACTAATGAATGTAAAAGAAGCAATTAATAAGAGAAGATCACTTAGGTCATTAGACCCTGTAGAAATAACTGATGAATTAATTGACGATTTAGCTGAATCGGCTTCACTTGCACCATCTTGTTTTAATAATCAGCCCTGGAAATATGTTTTTGTACATGATGATGACAAACTTGACCAAGTCTTTGATACTTTATCTGATGGTAATGAATGGGCACACAATGCATCAATGGTGATAGGAGTAGTTGCTAAAAGAGAAGATGATTGTAATATAAAAGAAAGAGAATATTATCTTTTTGATACAGGCCTTGCTACTTCTATGATAATGCTTAGAGCTACTGAATTAGGTTTAGTAGCACATGCTATTGCTGGTTATAGCGAGAAGAAGGCTAAAAATGTCCTTTCCATACCTGATGAGTATAGATTAATTACATTAGTAATTGTAGGAAAACATTCTGATGAAATAAAAGATATCCTTTCTGATAAACAAGCAAAAGATGAAAAAAGAAGGCCACCTCGTAAAGATAAAAATGAATATGTCTTTCATAATGAATTTAAAAATATTTAAAATTTACAGAATAATTAAAATAAATTTCTATAATTAAGCAGGATTTATACTGTGAAACATAGAATTAAAAAAAGAGTATGTTTTAGTAGTCTTAATATCAGAATTCAGGAAGGTTGGTGTAAAATTTTGAGTAATTACAAAACAGAAGATATCAAAAATTTTTCATTTATTTCCCATGGAGGTGCAGGGAAAACAACTTTAACAGAAGATGTTTTATTTAATGCTGGAATAATTGAACAAATGGGTTCAGTTGATGAAGGAAATACTAAATCAGATTTCATACCGGAAGAAAAAGAACATAAGTATTCAGTCAATAGTTCTTATTTTTCCTTCAACTGGAATAATAAACAAATTAATTTAATTGATACCCCAGGCTATGCCGATTTTAGAGGAGAAGTAGCAAGTGCCACTAGAATGGTAGAATCATCAGTCCTATTAGTTGATGCAGATTCAGGGGTGGAAGTTAATACAAATTATGTATGGAATATTGCAGTTGAAAATAATAATTCAATGTTTATTTTTATAAATAAGTTTGATAAAGAAGGTACCAATTTCAATGAAGTATTTAATGAATTGGAAGAAAATTTTGATAAATCATTACTCCCAATAACAATTCCCTATAAAGAAGGAGATGAGTATAAGGGGATAATAGATTTATTAGAAGAAACCTTTATAGAGTCAAAAGATGACAAAGAAGTTAAGTCGGACTTAAATGATACTCAACAAGAATTGTTAGAAGAATATAAACTAAGTGTTTTTGAATCAATAGTAGAATTAGATGAAGAATTAATGATGAAATATCTTGAAGATGAAGAAATTACTCAGGAAGAATTAAATAATGCACTCCTAAAAGGAGTTTTAAGTAAAGATATAGTACCTGTATTTTCGGGTAGTGCCCTTCGAAATTCTGGTGTTAAAAAATTAATGGAATATCTAAATAAACTTGCTCCCTCAGCTGCTCAAAGAGATAATTTGAAAGTAGAAGCAGAAGAAGAGACAGATGAGTATGAGACAAACGAAGATGGTCCATTTATCGGAATGGTTGGAAAAACAATGGTAGACCCTTATATAGGTAAACTGTCCATTTTTAGGGTATATTCTGGCAAAATAGAAAAGAGCGAGGAAATATATGTTCCTAGAACAAATGATGACTATCGGGTAAGTAAATTATATAAATTAAGAGGATCAGAACAGGAACAAGTTGAGGAATTGATTGCCGGTGATATAGGAGCAGTTGCTAAATTAGATGAACTTGATACTTCTGATACAATAACTAAAGAAGATCTTAATATAAAAATTAAACCAATTGAATTTCCAACTCCTATGTTAATGAAAGCTGCAGAACCATTTAGTGAAGATGAAAATGAAAAGATGTCAGCTGCAATTCAAAGATATTCGTTAGAAGATCCTACTTTTAGAGTAGAATATAAAAAATCAACAAAACAAATGATAGTAAGAGGAATGGGTACTGTACATCTTGATGTGGTTAATGATATTTGTCAAAGAAAATTCGATGTAGGGTTTAAACTGGAAGAACCAAAAGTCGAGTATAAAGAAACTATCAGAAAAAAAGTATCTGTAGAAGAGAAATATAAAAAGCAATCTGGTGGTAGAGGCCAATATGGACATGTAATGATTCGATTTGAACCTTTACCAAGAGGAAGCGGATTTGAATTTGAAGAAGAAATATTTGGAGGAGCAATACCTAGTAAATTTATTCCTGCTGTGGAAAAAGGGATTTTAGAAGCTAAAGATAAAGGTGCATTAGCAAGTTATCCAGTAGTTGATTTTAAGGCAACTGTTTATGATGGATCTTATCATGATGTAGATTCTTCTGAAATGGCTTTTAAAATTGCTGCTTCTAAAGCCTTTAGGAAAGCCTTACAAAGGGCTAAACCGATACTTCTTGAGCCTATTATGGATGTTACTGTTGTAGTTCCTGAAAGGTTTATGGGGGATATAATGGGTGATTTAAATTCAAGAAGAGGTAAAATTTCAGGTATGGAACCTCAAGATGGAACCCAAAAAATAAAGGCTAAAGTGCCTAAAAGTGAACTCTTTAATTATGCTACTGATTTAAAATCTATAACTGGTGGATATGGTTATTTCACTATGGATTTTTCTAATTATGAAAAAGTACCAAGTGAAACCAGTGAAGAGATAATTGAAGAAAGGCAGCAAGAAGAGGAAGAATAAAAGAACAATAATAAAAATAGAGAGAGCCCTTACTAGATTTTATAATAGTAAGGGCTCTCTTTTTAACTTAATAATTAAGATTGAATGAAAAATTATAAACCATTTCTTTAGAATTCTTATCATATGCCGCGCTTAGATCTATATTTAACGGCTTAAGGCCCATTAATGATGAGATCATGTTCAAATTGATACCAGCAGCAGCGTTGAACTTATCTTCAAAGTTCAAATCAAGAAATATTGATGGATTAAATTGTTCTAATGAAAAGAAATGCAATAATTCTGTTGATTCAGAAAAAGGATATCTATATATTAAGGATGTTGAAAGAGAAGTTTTCTCTTTTTTATTGTTATCTTTTCCTCTATATATATCTGGATTTCCTAATAAATTAGTATTAGAGAATACAAATTTATTGGAATAAATCCAACTTTTATTGAAATTATATTCTAATAAACTAGAATTGATAAACTGGGGTTTTTTATTCTTATTTAATAATAGGTCGGTGTTATTTTCAAAATCGAATTTTGCTAAACCAAGTCTTATATTATTATTCAAATAATAATAATTTTCTTTTTTAAGATTAGCTGCCCCAATAGAAAATGAAGAGTTTTGAATAAAAAATTTAAATTCAGTAATATAATCTATATTATTGTATCTCGGATTGTTTTTAATACGAATAATATAATCCATGGGTTCTAATAATTTTTTATAGCGCATCATTAATTCAGTATGTTTATCATCATCAACATCAAATAAAGTTTTAATTTTAATATGAGACTTCTCGAAGTATACCCCATAATGAAGATCATATACGAGATTTCTAAAAAGATCCTGCTCAAAAAAAGACTGATTATCAAAATAATAGAGTAAATAATTGAAATAAGTATCAGGATAAATCATTCGATCGAATAAAATATCAGTATATAATTCATCATAATATTTTTTATTATATTCAAAAAAATCAGGTTTTCTAGATTTATAGTTTTTGTCTTCTAATAGTTTTTTAATTTCGGGTATTTTTGCTTTTGTATTATTATATCCAATTGCAATGAATTCTTCTATTAAATCAAAATCTTTAAAACTATAATCACTAACTTCGTTTTTGATTATTATATCAGAATATTTATTTAGTATTGGTTGAGAATTCTTCTTTTGGACTAATAGTAACATTCTTGATAGGGATTGAATTGGATATTTATAGGTTTCATAAGGTAGTTCATCAAAGGCGGTTGTCGATATTACTATATCAGCAGATAAAGCTCGAGCAGCTTTGGCAGGTACCATTTCTATAAGACCAGGATCTACTAAATACCTATCCTTGCTTTTGTATACAGGATAATAAAAAGGAATAGAATAGGTACTTTGAAGTACTTCTGAAATTTTGCCGTTACTTGTTACATACATATTACCACTATCGAGATCAAAATTTAAAAGTCCGGTTTTAACCGGGAAATTTTCAAGTTTCTTTTCAGGAGAAACTTTTTCTATTATATAATTAAATTTATCTGTTTGAAATAATGAATAGATAGGAAAGAGATTTATATCTAAAAGTGAATTATAGGGTAAATTTGTTGTAATGTTTTCAACACTTTCTCCTGATAGTCCACTACCATAAAGTGTACCTATTATCCCTCCCATACTTGATCCGATTACAATATCGGGATAAATACCTGCTTCATTTAATGCTTTAATCACTCCTATATTAACAAATCCACGAGCTCCGCCACCACTTAATGCTAATGCCAGTTTTGGTGATTTAATTTCTTTAAATTTATCATAATTTTCTATTAAATAAGTATCTTCACCTATAGTTATTTTAGAAAGCTGGGCATTAATTGTAAAACTATAACTGATCATTAAAATTAATAAAAATAGAAATATAAATAATTTTTTATTTTTCAATTTTTTCTATCACCTCTTTTTCAGCTGGATCCACATATACGGTATTATAATCATCATAATAAACAAGACCAGGTTTAGCACCTTTGGGTTTGTTGACATTTTCAACTGGTGTAAAATCGATTGGTACGTTTTTAGATTCTTTAGCTTTACTGAAATAAGCTGCTAATCTTGCTGCTTCTATAATTGTATTTTCTGGAACTTTATCGTTGGTGTGGTTTCTAATAATTACATGTGAACCAGCAATTTTTTTAGTGTGAAGCCAAATATCTCCGTCATTGGCAATATATTTAGTAAGCTTATCATTTTGTTTATTATTTCTTCCTATTAGAACTTCATAATCATCACTTGTTCTATATTTATAAGGTTTTATCTTTTTATTATTATGATTTTTATTCTGCTTTTGTTTTTTGATATAACCCTCTTCACGTAGTTCATTTTCAATTTCATTTAATTCATTTAAATCGTTTGCATCTTCAATATTAAAGAGTACTTGATTTAAATATTTTTCCTCATGTCTTAATTTTCCTATTTGTCTTTTTAAATGTTTGAGGCTTTTTTTGGCTTTTTGATATTTTTTAAAATATTTTTGCGCATTTTCTATAGGTTCCTTTTTAGGGTTTAAAGAAATTGTGATTACTTTTTGTTCAGGGTCATAATAATTAGTTAATTTCACTTCCTTACTCCCTTTTTCAATCTGATGAAGATTAGCTTTTATTAGTTCTCCTTTTTGTTTAAAAAGTTCATAGTTTTCATTTTCCTTCAATTCTTCTTTAAATTCATTTTGTTTTTTATTATTTTTCTTTAAAAAACCATTCACTATTCCTTTTAGTTTTTTCTTTTTTTCCTTAAGTTCGATATCTTTTAAATAGTTTTGATAGTAATACTCAAATAGTTGATCAGTATCTTCAAAATTAATAACTTTATCAATATCATCTTTATAAGTTAATTCAAAAGCTGAGAAGTAATCTATTTCTTCATTTTTTAATCCAATAGAGGGGTTATAATTATTTTGGATTACATTATCAAACATATTTTTAAAACTTTCATATAATTTACTTTTTTCTTTTGGACTTAGTTCACTGTATTTTCTATTATAATCAAGTTCTGCCCTAGCTCCAATTTCTTTACTTGAAGCAGGACCAATCCCTCTGAAATTAAACATAATTGCATGATAAACTTTTTTGTCAAAGTCATTAGGTATTTTATTAAAAAAACTTTCTTTATTAATTTTTAAAGGATTACTTTTGTCCTGTCCGGGAGGGAATTCATATTGACTTCCCGGGTATATATCTCTTTTGTTATCTTTAGAAAGTCTTGTAATAGCATCTAATACTAAAAGATTGTCATTTGTTAAGATAATATTATTATATCTACCCATTATTTCTATAAACATGTAATATATTTTATTATAGCTTTCAATTTCAATTTTCATTATTCTTTCAAATTTAGGTTGTGAAATATCTTTGATAATTCCTCTCATTAAATATTTACGAAGTAACATACAAAAGTCAGGTGGAAACTGAGGATTTTCAAAATCGAACTCAGTAACCTGTATTCTGGATTCTTTGGAATCTGCACTTATTAAAAGTTGGTGGTTATAATTATTATTTCTAATGGTTATTGTAATATTTTTATTGGTTGGTTGATAAATTTTATCTATTCTACCACCTTGTAATTTATTATTTAAATTTGTTTTTATTGCTGATAATAATATTCCATCAATTGACATAGTTAATAACCTCCTGAAACAAAAATTTCATTTAATATACCATATTTACAGTATAAATTATATATGAGATTTAGTCAAAATATACAACCAGTTATTATTGATAAACAAGGGCTCAAATTCCTTGTTAAATAAATGATTCTGTGATATTATAATTAAAATAGAAAAATTCAATAATATTTTAAGTAATTTAAATATATTTTATATATTTGAGAGGGAGGATTTAACAATGAATATCAATTTAATAAATATTGGTTTTGGCAATATTGTAGCGGCCAATAGAGTTATAGCAGTAGTTAGTCCTGAATCGGCTCCGATTAAAAGAATTATTCAAGAAGCAAGAGAAAGTGGTATGTTAATAGATGCTACATATGGACGCCGTACTAGGGCGGTTATTATTACTGATAGTGATCATGTTGTGCTTTCTGCTATTCAACCTGAAACTGTTTCACATCGTTTAGATAATAATAAAGAAAAAAGTGAAGAATAATTATGGGAAGTGATCATATATGCAAAAGGGAATACTTTTCGTTCTCTCAGGTCCTTCAGGGGTAGGAAAGGGGACGGTACTGGAAGGTTTGATGGATGATTATAATGATATAAATTATTCTATTTCTGTTACCACCAGAACTCCTCGTGAAGATGAGATAAATGGAGACGATTATTTTTTTGTAAGTAGAGAAAAATTTGAAGAGATGAAAGAAAAAAATCAATTTTTAGAAACTGCTAAAGTTCATGGCAATTATTATGGTACCCCACGTCATTATGTGGAAGAATGTTTATCAAAAGGGGAAGACATTATTTTAGAAATAGATATTCAAGGTGCC
This sequence comes from Halanaerobiales bacterium, assembly GCA_021736945.1. Taxonomy (GTDB): domain Bacteria; phylum Bacillota; class Halanaerobiia; order Halanaerobiales; family M55B127; genus M55B127. The sequence continues at coordinate 25,784 of JAIPEX010000018.1, forward strand.
AAGCAGATAAAAAAGGAATTTGATGATGCGGTTTACATATTTTTATTACCTCCTAATTATGAAGAATTAAAGACCAGATTAGAAAAAAGAGATTCAGAGACTCCGGAAAGTTTAAAACGAAGATTAAAAAATGCCAGTGAAGAAATAAGTGAAGTTAAAAATTATGATTATAGTATTGTGAATGATAAAGTTGGAGATACAGTTGAGGAGGTAAAAAAGGTTATCAAAAAGGAAAGAAAACTTAAAAAGAGGGGGAAGGTTTAAATGAAGAAAAAAAGCATCTTACTCGGGGTTACAGGTGGAATAGCTGCCTATAAAATGGCCTCTGTTGCAAGTTCTTTAACAAAAAAAGGTCATGAAGTTCATGTTGTAATGACAGAATCAGCCCAAGAATTTATTTCCCCCGTAACTTTTAGGGCTATTACAGGGCTTCCTGTAGAAACCGATCTTTTTAGTGAACCCGAAAAACACGAAGTAAAACATATTTCTTTAGCTGATAAAACAGATATAGCATTAATTGGGCCTGCTACAGCAAATATTATTGGGAAAATTGCTAACGGTATAGCAGATGATTTACTATCTACAATTATTACTGCGATTACTGCACCTGTAATAATAGCTCCAGCAATGAATGTTCATATGTTTAACAATCCAATTATTCAAGACAATTTAGATTATTTAAGTGATAAAGGCTATAAAATTCTTGCTCCTTCTGAAGGAATGTTGGCTTGTGGTTATGTTGGTAAAGGTAGATTACCAGAGCCCAACATTTTAGTTGAATATATTTTAAAAGGATTAACTACAAAAGATTTAAAAGGTAAAAAAGTGTTAGTAACTGCAGGACCGACAAAAGAAGAAATTGATCCAGTTCGTTATTTAACTAATTATTCAAGTGGTAAGATGGGTTATGCCCTTGCTAAAAGTGCTTCTTATCGGGGAGCAGAAGTTAAATTACTTTCAGGGCCGACTAGTTTAGATGATCCTATTGAGGTCGAAGTAGAAAAAATAAAAAGTGCTGATGACCTTTATGAGAAAGTTATTAATCAAATGGAAGAGTTTGATATTATTATAATGGCTGCTGCAGTGGCAGATTTTACTCCTGAAAATATATCTGAAAATAAAATAAAAAAGAATAATGAAGATTATTTGGATTTAAGGTTAAAGAGAACTAAAGATATTATTAAGGAAATAAGTAAAAATAAAGATGAGAATCAGACAGTTATTGGTTTTGCAGCTGAAAGTAAGGATTTAATAAAAAATGCACGTGAAAAATTAGAGAAGAAAAACCTTGATATGATAGTAGCTAATGATATAAAAAACAAGGAAATATTTGGGAGCGATGAAAGTGAAGTAATCATAATTACTTCTGAAAAACAAATTGATGTATCTCGTTCTTCTAAAGAAGATATTGCTAATAAAATATTTGATTTATTGAAATAATTAGGGTATTAAATGACCGCTCTTTAAGGAGCGGTTTTCTGTCTATTTTGCAGGAAATTTTTGATACTTAATTAATATATTAGTATAGTGTTGTTTTTAAGAAAGGAGACTGAAGTATGTTAAATAAAAGTGTAATTGAAGAAACAATTAATACAGCTCTCACCAAAGGTGGAGACTTTGCTGAGGTCTTTGTAGAAGATAAAATGACTAATTCTATAAATTTAGTTAACGGTAAAATAGATAGTGCAAATACAGGAATTGATTACGGTGTTGGTATTAGGGTGATTAAGGACACTAATGAAATTTATGTATATACAAATGATGATAGTAGAGATAACTTATTTAAGTTAGCAGAAAAAGCAGCTGGAATGCTAGAAAAGTCAAAAACTAAAAATACAAGTTTAAAATATGAAGATTATGAAAATAAGCATCCGATAATGGTTTATCCCCATAAAATTAGTCAACCGGAAAAAGTTGAATTAATTAAGAGTGCTTACACTGCTGCTGAAAATTATGACGATTTAATAACTCAGGTAGTTGTTGGTTTATCTGATTATACACAAAAAATACAGATTGCTAATTCTCAAGGGGTCTTTGTCGAAGATGAAAGAACAAGAGTAAGAATGGGAATTCAAGCAGTAGCAACCTTAAATGGAGAAAAACAAACTGGTTATCATGGTCCTGGTGGACATATGGGATTTGAATTTTTTGATCAGATTGACGTAGAAGAGAAAGCAAAAGATGCTGCGAGGATGGCTGTAACTATGATAAAAGCAGGTCATGCTCCTCAAGGTAAGATGCCGGTAATTATAGATAATAAATTTGGTGGGGTTATCTTCCATGAAGCTTGTGGACATGGTTTAGAAGCAACCTCGGTGGCTAAAAATAATTCTGTTTTTGCAGATAAAATTGGTGAGAAAATAGCTAGTGAAAAAGTTACTGCTATTGATGATGGCACAGTTCCAAACGGTTGGGGATCGCAAAATTACGATGATGAGGGACATAGAACCCAAAGAAATGTATTGATTAAAAATGGTATTTTAAAAGGTTATATGGTCGATTTTTTAAATGGTCGTAGGTTAGATATGAAATCCACTGGTTCAGGCCGAAGACAATCTTATCGATTTGCTCCTACTTCCAGAATGACCAATACCTTCATTGATAATGGCGATTTAACTCGTGAGGAAATAATAAGCAATACAGAATATGGACTTTTTGCAAAGCACATGGGTGGAGGTTCAGTAAATCCAGCTACGGGTGAGTTTAATTTTAATGTTCGCGAAGGATATATTGTTAAAAATGGTGAACTTAAAAATCCAGTTAGAGGTGCTACATTAATTGGTAAAGGTGCAGATATACTTAAAAAAATTGATCTGGTAGGAAATAATTTAGATCTTGCAGAAGGTATGTGTGGTTCAATAAGTGGTAGTGTTCCTGCCGGTGTAGGACAACCTACTCTACGAGTTTCAGAATTAACTGTTGGAGGAAGAGGTGGAAGCCAGAATGGAAATTAATGACTTTATGAATAGACTTCTTGTAAAATCAGAAAATGGTAATTTTACGGAAAGTGAAATATATTTAAATAAATCCAAAAATTTTGAGATACGGTTATATAAGGGTGAAGTTGATTATTATGAGGAGAATGAAGAATATGGTATAGCCTTTAGGGGCAAACACAATAATAATATGGGTTATTCATATACTGAAAAGCTTGATGAATCAGTAATTAATTCTATTTTAAATAATGCTAAAAATAATGCTCTTATTATGGAAGAAGATAAAGAAGAAATCTTTAAAGGCTCAGACAATTATAAAAAGCTGGCACCATTAACTGGCATTTTTGACTATGATAGACAGTTAAAAATCAATCTATTAAAAACAATAGAAGAAAAAATATATGACTTAGATGATAGAATAAGAAATATAAATTATTGTATATATGCAGATGAAAAAACTGGAGAAAGGATTATTAATAGTAAAGAACTTGATTTGAACTATACTAATGATATAGGCTATATTTATGTATCTGTAGTAGCTGAAGAGAATGGAGAGGTTCATACTGCTTCTAACTATAAACTTTTTAGAAATTTAGATGAAATTGACCCTGACCAGTTTTCTAAAAAAATTGTTGAAGATGCAGTAAACCAATTTGGGGCTGAATCAATTGAATCAGGCCAATATTCAATAATTTTAAGAAATGAAGTGATGATTGATATACTATCTACTTTTAGTTCCACGTTATCTGCTGAAAATGTACAAAAAGGTTTATCTCTTTTTAAAGGGAAATTAGGTAAAAAAGTTGCAGCTTCTAAAGTGACTTTAGTGGACGATCCTTTCTATGATAAAGGTTATAGGAGAGTACCTTTTGATTCTGAAGGGGCTGCTGCCCAGTATAAAGAGGTAATTAATGAAGGTACATTAACTACTTTTCTTCATAATTTAAAAACTGCTAATAAAGATGGGGTCGAAACTACTGGTAATGCTT
>JAIPEX010000120.1 GCA_021736945.1 Halanaerobiales bacterium
ACCTGTAATTTCAGCCTTAACAACATTAAGCAAACCATCCATAATTGCAAATAAAGAAATAATTAATTCTGTAGCATTACCAAAAGTAACATTCAAAAGTCCACCCCAGCTATTGCCAAGATATCCCGCCAGTTTATCGGTATAATATGTCATCATTGACGCCAGAGGAATAATAGCTGCTGACGAGGTAGTAAACACCCAGATGGAATCCCCCTGAAAATAATAAAACCCAAAACTAATGGGTATAAAAATTAACATTAATTTAATTTTTTGGTTCATTAATTCCACCTCAAGACTTATTATATCCCATCTCCAATAAAAAAAATACACTATTTAAAAAAAATTAAGTTTGTCCAACCTGAAGTAAAACTTATGACATACTTTAACCGGTTAAAAAAATTTCAATCTAAATTGATAGTCCAAAACAAATACTGATACAGGCTCTTAAAACAGGACAAAATATACCGCGAGATAAGTTATACCCTACCTCGCGTATATACTATTACCTGGGAATTAAAAGCTGCTGACCAACTTCCAGCTGTTCTGGATCAACAATATTATTTATTTCTACCAGCCTTTGAATTGTGGTTCCAAAACGTTGAGCTATCAAATATAAAGTGTCGCCCGAACTGACATTATAGGTAATAAACCCTTCTTCGGTCGGGGGAACTTCCTCAACCGGTCTCTCACGAATCTGAGTTATTATCGGCACCCTAATCCGTTCCGTTACCACTACATTGGCATCTAAAGTTACTCTAACATTAATAACCCGGTCTGAAACCCGGCTTGCTGTAGACCTGACAACATTAATATCAGCAACTACATTCATATCCGATGTTACTTCAGAAATATTTAGAAAAAATCTGAAAGGAATACTGGTAGACGTAAAATATACCGGTTGTTCGGGTAAATCAGCAACATAAATAACATTTACATCAACAGTACCTCTGAGTAAAACCCCACCGGACCTGGCTTCTGCCGTCTGAGTTCCCCCCCTTAATCTTCCGGTAGCCCTGATAATACGTCTTATAGCAGGATTATCTTCTGGAACATTTACTCTATCTCTAGCCTGAAAACGTGTTCTTTCCTCAGCCACTATTCTCTCTATTAATACTGTTCTTGTTACCGGGAAAACACCTTCAGGACTGATTATTTCTGTGGGTATTGTGACTTCTTCCTCCCTAACTACTAATATTTTAAACCTGGCATCCAGACTTTTTCTTATTCGCCTATTATCAACTCTTGCTGCCTCTTCTCCAGTAATACTTACTTCCACAAAAGGTGACATATCTGGAGTAACACCCCGGAAGGAAAAGGACTCTTCAAAAGAAAACTGGACAGAAACATATTCCACATCATCATCTACTGAAACATAGAGAACATCATTACTTACTATTCCTCTCACAATAACTTCATTAGTACCGGCAACTATATCAATTAACTGTATCTGAGGATCAATGCTAACAATTCTTCTAATATCAGGTTCTTCCCGGGGTAAACGTGCCACAGAAGAAAGCTCCCTGTTAAAATTCCTTTCTCTTAACTCACGCCTGATTCTAAAACGTTGACGTCTAAATTCAATTTCAGGTCTTTCTTCCACAAATTGAACCCGTTCAGGAGCAGTTACTTCAATATCACTGACAACAGTAAATTCTACCCCTATTAAACGTTCATTAATAAGATCAAAATCAATATCAGATATTAAAGCATCGATAGTTACATCATAACCCGCTCTTGCTCCAGGAACAGAAACCCGATCAGTAAAATTAAAACTACGCCGGATACTAACAACATCTGATGGATCTTCAGCAGACGCATAATAGAAAGTAGCCCTGATAATACCTCTAAACAACACGCTACCTCTTTCAGCAGCTCTCTCTGTTATTTCAACCCGGGCATTTACACTAACCACCCTCTCTGCCGGAGACAAGCGTGAAGGAATACCAACTTCTCTCACAACTCTGGTGCTTACTGATCTCTGAGCAACCGTTTCACTAACTTCCAGTTGTTGAGCCACTTTGCACCTCCTCTCTTTTTATAAACTAAACTGTTATTAATTAACCTTCGATATTTTTATAATTCGCTTTATCTTATCGGGTTTTAAATTAACTTTTTTCTTATTAGATTTTTTATTATCCGATTTTTTTCTATTACTTTCAGCCATCTAATCATTCCTTTCTATTCAACTATTAACATATCAGACAAAACGATATGTTATTTACATTATATGCAATCAAAGCAAAAAATGATAAAAAAAAGAACTGTAGGTTGTTTCCCACAGTTCTCTTACTCTTATCCTTTGGGTTCCATTATCCCTTCCGGTATACATATTTTCTGGCCTATCTGTAAATTATTGGGATCAATATCAGGGTTAGCATCAAGGATAGCATCAACTGTCGTCTTATATCTACGTGCAATCTTCCAGAGAGTATCTCCGCTGCGTACTACATAAACCACATAAGAAGGGGGACACTCCTCATCCGCCGCCGGTGAAATAACTACGAGGTCGGTAACAATATCAATTTGTTTAAACTCAGTAACCTTAACAAATTTTCTGAGAACAACTGTTATTTCAACGGTCCTGGGGCCAAGCTGATTATAGCTTACCCTCTGCACGGAAACTTCGGAATGAATGTTCATACCATTTTCTGTCCCTGGTATTTCCACAAAATTATCAAAATTAAAGGTGTCCTCCGCAAAATGAACGGGCTGATCTTCTGCATCTGCAACATAGATAATACTGCCTTCAACTGTCCCTTCAATCATTACTCCTTCTCTTTCCGTAAAGTCATCATAGGATAGGACCGTGGCACTGGCTTCAATCACCCCATCTTCTGCTATATCAGGTTTCCCGGCCGGGACATTTAATCTACCTGTAATAGTTTCAAAAATTGTATCTTCTCCAACAACATCTTCTACCCGCAGTAATTCTCTTTCAATTTCTACACGATCACTTATAATATCAGTTACAACAGTAACCTGCCTGGTCTCAGATACTTTAGCAAAGATTTCAATAACAATATCAACTTCAACCTCAGTTTCACTAATAAAATCAAAGGATACTCTTTTTACAGTTAAATTTGTATATACTGTCATATCGGGTAAAGCACCAGGTACATCAAGTGCTTCATTTAAAGGAATTGTCCCTTCTACGAAATGAACCGGCTGTTGCGGCTCTCCTTCCGGAGCCTGGGCAACATATAATACCCCTGCTTCTATACTACCATCAATTATAACCCCATCTTCAGTTATTTCAGTTGTCACCGGTAAAATATCCGCTCTGGCATCTAAAACCCTCTCGATAGGAGGCTTTACATCAGGGACTTCAATTCTACCACTAATTGTAGTAGTTATCGTTTCCTCTCCTATAACATCATCAATTCGCAACAACTCTTCTGTAATATCTTCTTCAGGAATGCCTGTAACATCAGTAATAACTGTAATCTGACGGAATTCTGTAACTTTAACAAATTTCGTTATAACCACAGTGACTTCAACTGTCCGGGGATCTGCAGGATCAAAGTTATAGGAAACGCGTTTGATAGTCAGATCTGTAAATACATTCATCCCCGGTTCCGCCTCAGGTATATCTACAAAATTCATAAGTTGAAATGCTACTTCTTCTCCTCCCACAAAATGAACCGGCTGCTGGGGGGCATCGGGGTCCTCAAGATCTGCTACATAAATAATTGCAGGCTCAATATCTGCGGTTATGTTCACACCACCATCTTCAATCTCTGTCTCTATATCTGTAATATCAGCAGTCACATCAACTATTCTCTCAATATCTGGTTTTACGTCTGGTACTGTTATTTCTGATGTTACTGTTTCGGTAACAGTATCCTCACCTATCACAAACTCTACTCTAATTAATTCTTCGTCAAAACTAATTGCCAATTTCTCTCCTCCTTTCTTAAAAATGATTTATTTATTCAATTATAATATATGCATATGCAAACGAAATGTGAAAATTATTAATGTCTTATTATTAATGCCTTACTATATATCTATATATTTAAAGAAAATTTATGACATAAAATCCAGGCTTACATTTTTATTACTGCACTACAAAACTGATTTTAACATATTCTAACAGAAAGAGGTGGTTAAAATGCCATTTGGTTATCCTGATAAAATATTTAAATACCCCGCAGTACAATACATTCCACTTCAGCTATACAAAATCATTAACGGAAATTATCCCTACCCCGGGAAAAAACCGCGCTTTAATATTTACACCCCCGAAAATAATAATGAATTAAACCTGCAATTGAACAAAATAAACTCTGACATTAGAAATTATAATATTGCTCAACAACAGCTGGCAATTCTCGTTCTTAATGGAATAATTGATATAATCAAATATAGGGCCTATGAGGTTTTTATGGTGGGAAGTATAGACCCGGGTAATTATTATTTATTTAAAATAACAAATGAATATTTTTATAAGGACGGATTAATTTTTACATTTTATAATGGAGAAGACGGTAAAAAAATAGATCAGGAAAGATTTGTTCTGGAAAGGTTAAACTGAATATTATTGGAAACTTTAACAAAAAGATCTAACACAACTTTTTGCGTTAAATTCCCACTTGAATTTAAATCCTTTTTCACATAATCTACATTTATATCAATATCCACTTTCATAGCCGGTCTTGCCCCTTCAACTTCAATTAAAGTATTAAAATGGGTGCCAATCTTTTGATTATACTCACACCTGTTTTCTTTTCCATAATAAATATGACTATTAATGATTCCTTTAACCATGACATTATCAGTTAGAGATTTTCCTTTAACCGCTTTTATTTTGGTTTCATCTTCAATAATTTCAAAGTCCTGCTCCGGCAGGGGGATAAAACTTTCCTTTAATAAATGGGTGGTATTCTCACCAACCACCTCCGGCAACACTGCTAATGAATCTGAACCAGGCAAAAGATTTAGCTGTACTGTTTCAATTGCTGTTACCGGTAACAAAATTTTGAACTCCTGCTGAACCAGGTTGCCCTCCGGATTTAATTTACTTTTAATATTTTCAACTCTGGGTTTTATTTCCACCTGCATCCCCGGTTCAATGTAAGGTAATTCAATAAATTGATTAAAAGAAATATCCTCAGACTGGGAATGTTTATCACCATTCCTGCCCCTATAAAATAATTCTTTATGTAGAATAGCCTCCACCGTAACTTTATCGGAAAGTATATCGACTTTAGGTTCTTCAACCTGAGCTACAACATTGATAATATCTGCTGCCTCAACAGCTGTTTTTACTTCATTATTAAGCACCATTTCGGTTGTTTTTTGATCTACAACCCTGTCTGTCTTAATTAAAGGTCCTTCCCCTGTATTGACAGATAATAAATCAAAAAATAATACTTTAGCCAAAAACCGTAAAACTAATTTTTGTTTAACTTTATTTTTATCGGGTATTAACCTTGTTTCAATCCCTTCTACCTCGGGTTTAATAACAACCTCCATTCCCGGCTTTGCTCCCGGAATATTCACACACTCTGAAAAACCAGTCTCAAGAGAACGATAATAAACCAGATTATCCTTTCCGATGTAAAAAACCTCTATAGCTATACTTCCTTCAACAAGTACTTTATTCTTACTAATTTCGGTCTCCACTCTACTAATGGTGGATTTAACATCCCTGAGTTTAATTGCCTCATCTGTAAGTGAAACAAACTCGGTAATTACCTTCTGCATACTATTTTTACCTATAACCAGTGGTGCTTTTATCTTTTCAACTTGAACTTGATCAGGTTTAGACACCCTTTTGTAACCTCCCTTCTCCTCTTTATCAGAACTATGGTCCACATGAAAAGCATATATATTATGAACTCTGTAAACATCTTTTTTCTTAGTAAAATTAGTGTTATTTTGATATGCCAATTCATAAATTTCACTGTTAATACCATATTTAACTTTAGGTTGCCTCAATAATTCATCAATTCCTGATTTATCCCAGTTATTACTTGCATAATATGTACTCATAGTAAGCCCGGTTATAATTCCCATGAAATAATACCATTTATACATAACTATTACCCCTCATATAATATGGTTAGTTACATTAAAAATATCGTCACTATTGAAACCTTAAGTGTACATTTTTTCTTTACATACTCCATATAATATGCTGGTACATTATAAAATGTGCGGAGGAAAATAATATACATCTCCTTATTCGTTGGCACTATAGATACGAAAATATTTTATCAACTATTATGGAGAAAAACCCAAATTAATAATAAAACAACAAAAAATTTATACAATTGGAATAATTGTTAATATGTGGATAACTTTGTGGATAACTTTAAAGTTTACCTTAAATTTCCTTCTTCAAAATAAAGTACTCAACTCTTCAACTTTAACCTTCCATTTCTTAAAAACATCCATACCTATCCCTCCTCATAACTTTGAACTTTATATCACCAATTTAAATCTTCTTTATAACCCAGAGCAACTAAAATTTGACCGGCAATTTCTTTAAATGTTTTTTTATCC
>JAIPEX010000121.1 GCA_021736945.1 Halanaerobiales bacterium
CCTTCATTAGAAACGCAAGGTCGGCCCAGCACTAGCACAGCGGTGCGTCGAAGGGAAAAAACAGGCCGAGCCTCACTATTGCTTATGATCTAAACTACGCAAGGATAGCAATAGTATGACCGTATTCGATTTGGCCTCATGGATGTGGCGAGCTAATCTCAATACAGGAAGGCGGGTTCGATACCCGTCATGCTAACCCAACCATGCGGTGTGCCAAGAAAAGGGTATATCATATAGTAGGTGGAAGCCCTACTGAGTAAGACCTAGCAAGTCACTCATAGCGAGTTTTGGACATTTTCAGGTAACTGCAAATGTTAAGCGTAAACAGTTAGGATGTAGGCGGTAAGCGAAAGCTGAAGGGATTGAGCCCCGAAATAAGTTAATCGGGAGAGGCCGATGTTGTCGCATGAACAGAAGGCAACAACTTTGTAGTCAGAAAGCGAGATTACAGAGTCACCCCGGGGTCAGAGACCATCGCATGCATTACATTGATATGATATATCAACTTGGGAGGTCCTGTAGCTTCTACTCAGAGAGATAGGATGTATCAAGCGATAATAAAGTTAGAGCATCTAATGTTACAGGAAGTCGGATGACTGCATAGTACCGTTGAAGTGGGGTAATGTCCGTGGACGGGAAGGCGGTCACACAAGATTACTCTTGAAGGGGAAACATACTCTATACACAGCGATAGACAAATCTATACACAGAGGTAGATGGGAAGTATGGAAACGAAACTGGAAAGAATAGCAGAGGTAGCCAGAAAATTCCTCTGTGAATGATTGAGTGAAAAGCCGTATGCCATAATATGGCACGTACGGTTTTGTGGAGGAGTTGGAGCCTTTCGGCTCCGCTTACTCGACTTAATTTAAAAGAGAATTTTGACTAGAGGAACCTTAGATGGTTCGAAAAAATTACTTTGCAACCTTAAACTGTTCCCGTATGAATTGTTTAGATACGGGGTGCCTGTGGTGCAACGAGAAATAACCTTTTTGTGGGAGACCATATAATTGAATACTACCCGGAAAAAATTTTGCGACGATTTTACTGACATAAGTTGCAATAACTGTTATTGCATTATATACTATAAAATATAAGGAAATTATCTAAAACATCTTAAGAAAACTCCATCCGACACGAAGCTAGTATCTTCGATGAAAATCTTTATTCTGATTTAGGTGGAGAGGTTCACTGAATGTTTTGTTATATAATCATATTATTAAATTTGCTTCATATTCTATAAAGTAAGGATAGATAATATTTAAATTCTGAGAGTGGTGTAAAAAATTGGATCGTTATAAACAGGGTAAAAGGGTTTCAGTTATAATAATTATAGGAAATGTTTTGCTGGCAGTTTTAAAGGTTGGCATTGGTATTGTTGCAGGGAGTAGTGCTTTAATTGCGGATGGATTTCATTCGGTTTCTGATATTGTTTCTACTTTAGCTGTTATTATAGCTATAAATGTTGCCAATAAACCTCCTGATGAAAAACATCCCTATGGTCATGGGCAGGCAGAACCGATAGCAGCTAAAATTTTAGGAATTATTCTTGTCTTAACCGGTGCTGTTCTGGCCTTTAATACAGGGAAGAACCTGATAAGTGGGGCAATAAATATTCCCGGGTTAATTGGCTTCTGGGTGGCATTATTTTCAATTGCTATTAAGGAGATTATGTTTAGATATACGTTTAAGATAGGTAAGGAGACAGATAATCAGGCTTTGATAGCAGATGCCTGGCATCACCGTAGTGATGCTATTTCTTCGATTGCTGCAGCAGTTGGTATATTGGGTTCCTATCTGGGATATTCGATTATGGATCCTATTGCAGCTATTATTGTAGCTTTTATGATCATCAGAGTCGGGTGGAAGGTGTTGAAAGATGCGATTACTTCCTTGATGGTTACATCCCCACCTGAAGCGGAGATAAAGAAGATTCGCAGGCAGGTTAAAACTGTCCCCGGGGTAGAAGAGGTAGCCGATCTCAAGGCACATTACAATGGGGTGGATCTTTATATTGACTTAAAAATATTAGTAGATTATAGTTTATCTGTACTTCAGGGTCATCAGATTGCTTCCGAAGTAAAACGTAAAATATTTGTGGAATTTCCAGAGGCGAGAGAAGTATTAATTCATGTAGATCCCATGTTGCCTGCCGGTGAACCTTAAACTTTATGTAAATGTATTTTTAAGAAAGGACATGCTGTATCCGCAAATTTTATAATATTAAGCTATCTTGTATTTATTGGATTGACTTCAATTTAAGGGAGGAATATTATGAGTAAAAAATTACACCGTTCCCGGAAGGATAGAGTGATCGGGGGAGTCTGTGGTGGTATTGCTGAATATTTTGATATTGATTCAACTCTGGTCAGGCTGGCTTTTCTTCTCGTTCTTATTGCCCGCGGGGCAGGTCTGCTGGCTTATCTGGTAGCCTGGATAATTATACCGGAAAGGGAAGCTGATACGTCCACCGGTAATGGTAGTATTGATAAAGATAATGTAGTTGATGTTGGTGAAAATGTGAATGGTGAACCTGAAGATAATAATAATTTTGAAGAGAGTGAGCACAGGAACAAGGAAAAAAGTAATAGTGAGCATGACAGACAAAAAATTTTTGGGGTGATTTTGGTTGTCCTGGGTGCAATTTTTATGGCCGATATCTGGTTACCACACTTTTACTGGCGGCGATTCTGGCCTCTAATAATGGTAGGCCTTGGAGCTGTAATTATTATCAAGGGGGTAAGAAATAATGAGTGAGGGTAAGATAGATCGTTCCCAGATAATTATAGGATTACTCCTGGTCTGTCTGGGCCTACTCTTTTTGTTAAATACTTTCGGGTATTTGTCCTGGAATACATGGGAAGTACTGTTTCGCTTCTGGCCGGTTATTTTAATCATTGGAGGTTTAAATGTTTTATTAAAAAACACAAAAATGTGGTGGATAGTTCCCATTTTGATAATATTGATTTTTACCGGCCTGGTAATGACATCCAACCAAAATTTATTCTTTGAAAAGGGTAAAAATTATTCTGGCAGTTATAGTACGGACAGGTCATTAAATGAAGATTTAAAAAATTTAAAAGTAGACGTTAACTGTAAAGCCGGAAAACTAAGACTGGCTGCGGTTAGAGACAAAAATAGGTTATATAATATGGATTTGAATTATAAAAATAACAAACCGGCGTTTAGTTATAATATTGAAAACTCCACTACAGGTCACCTATCCCTGGAGCAAAAAGCAAAATTTAATTTTGGTAAATCTTTAACCGGTGCTAACTGGGACTTGTTTTTAACTGAAGAAATACCGCTGGCTATAAATATTGAGGCCGGAGCCGGAAAGATTGATCTGGATTTGCGTCAATTACGGGTCAAGCAATTGAATATTGATTCTGGCGTTAGTGATTTAAATCTGCAATTAAATAATTATGATACAAATGTTGAGATTAACTCCGGTGCTTCTAATATAAAAATATTTATTCCTGCTACAGCCGGTTTGAGGATTACTACCAGTAGTGTTATTAATAATAGCAATTTTGAAGAGGCTGGATTAATTAAGCTTTATGAAGATGTCTATCAGTCAAAAAATTTCGGAGAAGTTGGCCACCATATTAAAATGGATATTTCGACTTCAGCCAGCAATATTAATTTAATATATCAATAGATATTAGATATTTGTTTTCCGGTTTTTCTTATGATTAGACCTTACCATAAATTACATTAGTAATTAGAGAATTATATATGTTATAATACAGACAAAAGTGATATGGGAGGTCTAAAGAGTGAGGAAAACCGGTTATAAATTGATTACGTATATTTTAGTAATGACTTTTTTGACTAATTTTTTTGTCATAGGTCTGGCAGGTAGTACAAAGGTTGAAGCCGGTTTATGGGATGAACAGAAAGGTAGTATTTTTACGCTGGTTAAAGGTCTTGTGATGTTATATATAATGAATTTGATAAGCCAGAGGGCTAACGGGGATTCAGATGAAGGGTTGATAACCTCAACTATCAGGAAAGGACTTAATCTGGATGATTCAGATAAAGTTGAAGTTGAAAATGATTTATCATCAGAGACCAGCAAATCAACTAAATCTACTGAATTAACTACTGATAGCAATAATAGTTCCGTTGTTGATGATAGTGTTGATGTTACTGACAATATGAATCAGGTTGAGATTACTACCAGGAATTCTATTTCTGCTAAGGAACAGGAGCTTGTTGATTTAGTTAATAGAGCTCGAAAAGAGCAGGGGCTACAACCACTGGAAGTTGATAAAGAACTACGCCAGGTAGCACGTATAAAAGCGGAAGATATGGTTGATAATGATTATTTTGAGCATCAATCTCCAGACTATGGTTCTCCTTTTGACATGATGAGACAAAAGGGTATTAAGTATTCTCTGGCCGGGGAGAATCTGGCTGCAGCCAGAACGGTAGAAAAGGCGTTTGAAGACCTTATGAATAGTCCTCAGCATAAAGAGAATATTCTGGAAGCAAAATACGATAAAATTGGAGTAGGAATAATAGAAGGTGGAGATCATGGATTAATGATTGTGCAGGAGTTTGTTGACTCCCCTGAGATTACGGAATAACAATTGAAAAAATGAATATGTATTAGTATGGCAGCTATGGGCTGCCATTTTATTTTTGATAAATTTTTTAGGTTTTTATATAAGTAAATATGCACAATGAAAACACTTTAATGGTTCTCCCACAAAAAGGTTATATCTCGCTGCAAAGTAATTTTTTCGAACCATCTAAGGTTCCTCTAGTCAAAATTCTCTTTTAAATTAACGCATGGATAATTTTGACACTTGACCATCGAGGTCAGCGCGGGAGAAAACAGGCTCACTACGACACAAGTCGATTCGTTAGCACTGGAACCAACATTGCGAATAAGATCGAAGGTTGCAGTGATTCATGAAACCCACTAAAATCTCTTTTGAATTACGCATGGTCATTTTAGTACCAGGCCATCGAGACCAAGTTCACTAATCCTTTTTTTAATTACGCATAGTTGCACTGAACCCAGCACTCCCTTTTTTAAATAATTCGCAAAAGAACTGTTTAAGGTTGCATGAAGGGTATCGAACCCTCCTCCTGTTTCGGAATTAGCTCACCACATCCATGTGGTTAAAAAAAGATCAGCCCCGGGCTGATCTTCAATCAAGATTATAAATTTTATCTAACAGAACATCTGCCAGAGCTCTTTTGTTCATTTTCGGTATTTGTTCTTTCATATTCGGGGTATATATAGTTACCTGATTATGATCACTATTAAAACCAGTACCGGAAACATTTATTTTATTGGCAATAATCATATCCAGTTTTTTTCTCTCCATTTTTTTCAGGGCATTATCTTCCAGCTGCTGCGATTCAGCGGCAAACCCAACCAATAATTGATCTTCACTTTTATTGGCCCCCCGTTTTGCCAGGATATCAGGATTTGAATTTAGTGTTATTTGCAGGGATTCCTGTCCTGTTTTTTTAATCTTATTCTTCCTGGCCTCAGGTCTAAAATCAGCCACAGCAGCTACCATAATTATTATATCACAGTCAGAGGCCACTTTATTTACCTCTTTTTCCATTTCCAGTCCCGTCTCAACTCTGACTATATTAACACCCAGAGGTGGGGGTAAATCTGTCGGCCCGGAAATCAAATTAACATTCGCTCCCCTGAAGCTTGCCGCCCGGGCCAGAGCATATCCCATTTTTCCACTGGAATAATTACTAATAAATCTGACTGGATCCAGTGGTTCCCTTGTAGGACCGGCTGTTATTAAAATTTTCTTTCCTTCAAAGTCATCTGAGGTTAACTGTTTTTCTATATGTTCCACCAGAACAGGGGGTTCTGGTAACCGGCCCTGACCCTGTTCACCACAGGCCAGATAACCGGAAGCTGGATTTATAATTGTAAATCCTTTTTCCTTCAGATAATTTAAATTATCCTGAACAATCGGGTTATTATACATATTTTTATTCATGGCGGGAGCAACCATCACCGGTGCTCCAGTCGCCAGGATAATAGTTGATAAAAGATCATCGGCAATTCCCCGGGCCATCTTACCAATAAAATTAGCAGTAGCAGGAGCGATCAGCACTAAGTCTGCTCTATCAGCCAGGGAAATATGTTTAACATCATAAGTTTGTGGGGGAGTAAAAAGATCTGTTTCTACCGGATTATGGGTAATCGCCTGCAAGGTAAGAGGAGAAACAAATTTGGTAGCTGCCTCTGTCATAATAACATAAACTTCAAAATTCTCTTTTGTAAGCCGGCTGGCTACCTCAACCATTTTATAGACTGCAATTCCACCCGTAATTCCAAGTACTATATTCTTTTCCATTTTGTTCCCCCCCACTACTTAATACTATCTTAACTCCTTTTTTCATAAGTTATTTTGGAAGCTCCAATCTCCTGCAGACTCATGGAGACCGGCTTATCCGTATTATATTCATCCAGAAATTCATCTCCATCAATATTGAGATGTCTTGCC